>NZ_JACCQA010000031.1:0-88463 GCF_015712215.1 Burkholderia sp. 9779_493 | reverse complement strand
CCACCCACCCGATCGCGCCGACGCGCCCCCCACCGAACTGGTCCTGAAGACGACCGCGCCGCGCGTGCCGGCGCAGTTGCTCGCGCGCGCACGGCTGAGCCTCGCCGCGCCGGCGTTCGACGGCCGCCCGGTCACGCTGGTGCAGGCGCCGGCCGGTTACGGCAAGACCTCGCTGCTCGCGCAATGGCGCCGCGAAACCGTCGCGCTCGGCCGCGCGGTCGTGTGGCTGTCGGCCGACGAGCGCGACGACGCGCCGCGGCTGCTGCAGGGGCTCGTGCAGGCGGTGCGGACCGGCTGCGCGCGGCCCGGTTTCGGGCGGCTGATCCCGGCCGGCGCGGCGCGTGCGCTCGACGGCCTGACCGCGTGGCTGGCCGAGGTCGCGCAACTGTCGATGGAGGCGCTGCTGATCGTCGACGACGCGGAGCGGCTGCCGCCCGCCGGCCTCGACGCGCTCACCTACGTGCTGCACAACGCGCCGCAGAACCTGCATGTCGTCGTCGCCGCGCGACGCGGGCTCGGTCACGCGGCCGGCGACCTGCTCGCGGGCGGCCAATGCACGCTGGCGGGCGCCGACTGGCTGCGTTTCACGCTCGACGAGACGATCGCGCTGGTCGGCGCGCGCTTCGCGCAACGGGTGGATGCCGACGCGTGCGCGCGGCTGTTCGAGCGCGTCGACGGCTGGCCGCTCGGGCTGCAGCTCGCGATGGCCGCGATGGCGCGCTCGGCCGATCCGCGCCAGGCGGTCGACGCGCTCGCCCAACGGGTGGACGGCACGCGCGACCGGCTCGTCGAGCTGTTGCTCGCGAACCTGTCGGCCGACGACACCGCGTTCCTGACGCGCACGAGCGTAGCCGATCGGCTGCATCCGTCGCTGTGCGCGGCGTTGCTCGACGACGTGCACGCGTCCGAGCGCCTCGCGCGGCTCGCCCGCGACACGCCGCTGTTCACCACGTCGGACGATTCGGACTGGTGCCGGCTGCACCCGCTCGTGCGCGACACGCTGCGCGATCGGCTGGCTGCGCGTCCCGACGCCGAGCGCAGCACGCTGCACGCCCGCGCGGCCGCCTGGCTCGACACGCACGGGATGACCGAGGAAGCCGCGCGCCACGCGTACGCGGCCGGCCAGTTCGAGACCGCGTACGCGCTCGCGCAGCGCTGTCTCGAGGATGCGATCAAGCAGGGCCGCATCAACGACGTGCTCGACTGGCTCGCGCTGCTGCCCGATACGGAGCTCGACAAGCGCCCGACGCTGCGGATCGCGGTCGCGTGGGCGCTGGCGCTCGGCGAGCGCCATGTCGAGGCGCAACGTCAGATCGCGGGCATCCTGGCCGACGACGGCACGCCGGCCGCGATGCGCTACGAATGCGCGCTGATCCTCAGTGCGGCCGCGTATTACGCCGACGAAATCGACCGCTTCGTCGCGCTGTTCGAGCCGTGGGCCGACTTCACGCCGCCGGCGGCGACGTGGCTCGCGCAAATGCACGCGAACCGGCTGTCGGCGCGCGCGATCATCGTCGGCGAACCGGCGCAGGCGCGCCGGTTCCAGCAGGCGGCGCCACGCGGCGAGACGGCGGCCGGGTTCGGCTACGTCGCGCGCTGGGGCGAGCTGATCACCGGCCTGAGCTACCTGCGCGAAGGCCAGATCCGGCTCGCGGACGACGTGCTGTCGCCGGCGCTGGCGCGCGCGGAAGCCGATCTCGGGCGGCGCCATCCGCTGACCTGCATGCTCGCGGCGATGTGCGCGGCGCTCGCGTACGAGGCCGATCGCGTCGACCAGGCCGCCGCGTTGCTCGCGAACCGGCTCGACGTGCTCGAACACGCGGGCACGCCCGACACCGTGCTGCTCGGCTATCGCACGGCCGCGCGCATCGCGTTGCTGCGCGGCGTCGAGCATCGCGCGATCGATTTGCTGGAGGCGCTCGACGCGATGGGCGTTGCCCGCCGGCTGCCGCGCCTGTCGGTCGCGAGCCTTGCCGAGCAGGTGCGCATTCACGCGGCGCGTTACCGCGAGGCAACCTGCCATGCGCTGGTCGAGCGGATCGACACGATCGCCGCGGTTGAATTTCCGGCGCACGGGCCGCTGTGGCGGCGCCCCGTCGTGCTGTTGCAGGCGAGCGCGCATGCGTACGCGGCGCTCGCCGCGCGCCGCTGGGACGACGCCTGTGCGGCGCTCGACGAAGCCGCCGTGCTGGCCCGCGAAATGAGCATGGGCCGCGAGCGCATCGAGATCATGGCGCTCAGCGCGTTCGCGCTCGAACAGTCGGGGCGCGGCGGCCGTGCGCTGCTCGACGAGGCGATGAACCTCGCGGACATGTTCGGGCTCACGCGCACGCTCGCCGACGCGCATCCGGCCGTCGCCGACTGGGCGCGCCGCGCCGGCGACGAGGCGGCCGCCGGCGACGGCCCCGCGCGGCACGCGCTGCCGCAGCCGCGCATCGTGCCGCCGGCCCCGCGCGGCGCGGCGAGCCCGCGCGCGGTGCCGAGCGTCGTGCTGACGCCGAAGGAGCGCGCGATCCTCGAGCTGCTCGCGCGCAACCTGTCGAACAAGGAGATCGCGGTCGCGCTCGCCGTCGGCGAGGAAACCGTGAAATGGCACCTGAAGAACCTGTTCGGCAAGCTCGACGCCAGCTCGCGCAAGCATGCGGTGCGCCGCGCGCTGGTGCTCGGGCTGCTCGAAAGCGCGCCCTGATGCCGGCCTGAACCCGTCGCCCGCGGCTGCGCAGTCGCCTGTCCATCCCCGTTTCGATTCTCCGCAACCCTGCCCCCCGCGCATGGGGGGGAGCGGCCGCCCGTCGTTGCGTAGTCTTTCCGCACGGCTCGCGGCGGCGCGCATGTCGCGCGTTCCCGCCTGCCCCGCTGCTTCCCCGCTTCACCCGGCCGGGCTCGATCCCGTCCGGTCCATGACGATTCTGGAGACTTCGATGAAGACGAAACTGGCCGCGCTCGCGGCGCTTGCCGGCTGTTCGGCGCTCGCGCACGCGCAATCCTCCGTCACGCTGTACGGCGTGATCGACACGGGCCTGCTGTACCAGAGCACGTCGGCCGCGTCGTTCAGCCCGAGCGCGCCGAACACCGGCAAGGTGTTCCGCATGAAGGACGGCGGCATCTATTCGAGCTTCTGGGGCATCCGGGGCAGCGAGGACATCGGCGGCGGCTACAAGATCAACTTCAAGCTGCAGGGTTCGTTCGACAGCAGTACCGGCAAGCTGCAGCTGAGCGACACGCCGGGCGCCGTCGCGATCTTCAACCAGGTCGCGTCGCTCGGCGTGTCGGGCCCGTTCGGCACGTTCACGGCCGGCCGCCAGATCGTGCCGATGATCTACGCGATGGCCGACACCGACGTGCGCAATGCGCAGTTCTTCGGCAGCGTGCTGACCGCGTGGCTCGGCCTGAACACGGCCGCCGGCTGGCCGGGCACGAGCACCAACGGCGCGATCGGCGCGCTGTACGACAGCAATGCGCTCGTCTACCAGTCGCCGACGTTCGCGGGTGCGTCGATCGCGCTCGAATACGCGCCGGGCGGCGTCGCCGGGCAGTTTCAGGGCGGCACGCGCGAATCGGTCGTGCTCAGGTATGCGAACGACGGGCTGAACCTGTCGGCCGTCTACTACAACGGTCACGACACGAATCCGGCGCCGGGCGTCGCGCCGACCGGCGTCGACAACAATCGCTTCGTCTACGCCGGCGCGAAATACACGATCCGCGATTTCTCGGTGTCGGCGTCGTACGGCAACGGCAGGAATCCGTCGCATGCGGACAAGGTGAACCTCGACATGCTGTCGGCCGGCGTCGGCTACCGCTTCACGCCCGCGTTGCAGGTCACGTCCGCCGTGTACTACCTGAAGGATCGCAACCGTTCCGAAAACCGCTCGACGGCGGTCGTGCTCGCGGCCGACTACAGCTTGTCGAAACGGACGATGGTCTATGCGCAGGTCGGCCACGTGAACAATCGCGGCACGATGGACCAGATGCTCGTGTACGGGCAGCCGGTCGCACCGGGCGTCGGCACCACGGCCGCGATGGTCGGGCTGCGGCACAACTTCTGACGGCGTCGGGCGAGGCGGCACCGGGGGCGCGCGGTCGAGCCCTGCATCGATTCCGCGGATCGGCTACAGTGGGCGTTTTTCGGCGCGCTCCGGCCCGCCGCCGCGCCGTGGAACGTGTTCGGGCGCGGCAGCGCGAACGCTGCGCGGATCATCCACTTCGACGAGCGAACCTTCATGCCCGACCTGTCCGCCTTCCCGATCACGAAAAAATGGCCGGCCCAGCATCCCGACCGTCTCCAGCTCTATTCGCTGCCGACGCCGAACGGCGTCAAGGTGTCGATCATGCTCGAGGAAACCGGCCTGCCGTACGAGCCGCATCTCGTGCGCTTCGACACGAACGACCAGTTTTCGCCCGAATTCCTGTCGCTGAACCCGAACAACAAGATTCCCGCGATCATCGATCCGAACGGCCCCGATGGCCAGCCGCTGCCGCTGTTCGAATCGGGCGCGATCCTGATCTATCTCGCGGACAAGACGGGTCAGCTGATCCCGAAGGATCTCTCGGGCCGCTACGAGACGATCCAGTGGGTGATGTTCCAGATGGGCGGCATCGGGCCGATGTTCGGCCAGGTCGGCTTCTTCCACAAGTTCGCCGGCCGCGATTATGAGGACAAGCGCCCGCGCCAGCGCTACGTCGACGAGTCGAAGCGCCTGCTCGGCGTGCTCGACGCGCATCTCGCGAACCGCCAGTGGGTGATGGGCGATACCTACACGATCGCCGACATCGCGATCTTCCCGTGGGTGCGCAATCTGGTCGGCTTCTACGAAGCGGGCGATCTGGTCGGGTTCAGTGAATTCCGGCACGTCAAGCGGGTGCTCGACGCGTTCGTTGCGCGGCCGGCAGTGGAGCGCGGGCTCAATATTCCGGCGCGCGGCTGAGCAAGCGGGCCGCCGTGTGCGGCCTGCCGTCGGCTCGGGCCCGCCGCATTACGCGGCGGGCTTTTTTTTGCCCGCGTGGTGCGCCGGCGTCACGCGTCCGCCGCTGCGCCTTTCAGCCCCGCCAGCAACTTCCCCAGCAGTTCCGACAACTGCACCTGTTCCGCCTCCGACAGCGCCGCCAGCAGCGCACGCTGGTTGTCGATGTGCGCAACGACCGCTTCATCGATCAGCGCCCGCCCGGCATCCGTCAGCGCGACGAGCGTGCCGCGCCCGTCGGCGGGGTTCGGCCGGCGCTCGACCCAACCCGCCTTCTGCAGCCGATCGATGCGCGCGGTCATCCCGCCCGACGACATCATCAGCGCGTCGTACAGCGCGGTCGGCGTCAGCGCGAACGGCGCGCCGCTGCGCCGCAGCGTCGCCAGCACGTCGAATTCGCCCGGCTGCATGCCGTAGCGCGCGAACAGCGGATTGAGACGGTCGCGCGCGATCACGAGCGCGGCTTCCTGCAACCGCCCCATTACCACCATCGACGTTGCGTCGAGATCCGGACGCTCGGCGCGCCATTGCGCGAGCGCATGCTCGGCTCGATCCATTAACCCTCCTCGGCCTGCCAGTTATCTTGACGTCGAGATAAATCGGCGTTTATCTTGATGTCGAGATACTTTACCTGAAAAACGCGCGGCGCCTCGCTGGCAGCCGCGTACCGATAGAGAGGGCCTTGCAATGAATCGCTTCACTTCCCCCGGATGGCGGCTCGCCGCGATCGTGCTCGTCGGGCTGAACCTGCGGCCGGCGCTCGCCGCGGTCGGCCCGCTGCTCGACATGATCCAGCGCGCGACGGGGATCGGCGACGGCGCGGCCAGCCTGCTGACGACGATCCCGATCCTGTTGATGGGGCTCGGCGCTCTGAGTGCGCCGCGCCTGCAGCGCCTCACCGGGATCGCGGGCGGCGTGTGGCTCGGCGTCGCGTTGATCGGGCTGGCTTGCGCGTCGCGCGTCGGTGCGCAGCATGCGTGGCTGCTGCTCGCGAGTGCGTGCTGCGCGGGCGTCGGGATCGCGATGGTGCAGGCGCTGTTGCCCGGCTTCGTGAAGGCGCATTTCGCAACCCGCATCGGCGGGGCGATGGGTGTCTACTCGACGTCGATCATGGGCGGTGCGGTGCTCGCGAGCGTCATCGCACCATTTGCCGCGGCGCGCTGGGGCTGGCTCGCCGCGCTTGCAGGCTGGGCGTTGCCGGCGGCGCTCGCCGCGCTGGCCTGGCCGCTGGCGAGCCGCGGTGGCGACGCGCTTGCCGCCGGGCCGGCGTCGGTATCGAATGCGCGACCGTCGCGTTCGCCGCGCGCATGGCGGCTCGCGCTGTTCTTCGGCATCGCGACCGGCGCATACACGCTGGTGCTCGCGTGGCTGCCGCCGTACTACATGCGGCTCGGCTGGTCGCCGACCGCGGCCGGCAGCCTGCTCGGCGGCGTGACGCTCGCGGAAGTCGTCGCGGGGCTGACGATTTCCGCGACGATCGACCGTCTGCCCGATCGCCGGCCCGCGCTGCATGCGGCGATCGCGTCGCTGTTCGTCGGGTTGCTGATGATGCTGGCCGTGCCGGAAGCACTCGCATTGCCGGCCGCGCTGCTCGTCGGCGCGGGAATCGGCGCGCTGTTTCCGCTGTCGCTGATCGTCACGGTCGACCATGCGGCGACGCCGGCCGATGCCGCGTCGCTGACGGGGTTCGTGCAGGGTATCGGTTACTTGATCGCCGGCTTGTTCCCGTTCGCGGCCGGCATCGTGCGCCAGCATCTCGCCGACCTGACGCCCGCATGGATCGCGATGGCGTGCCTGTGTGTCGCGCTGTTCGTGCTCGCGGCCGGGTTCGCGCCGAAACGGGTGCGGCAGATGGCGCGAGCCTGAGCGACACCGCGGACCAGCGGCGCGGGTGTCTGCATGCCCGGTGTCGTCCCGGTCATGCTCGCTCGCGCACCGGCAATATCCTCGCGGCCCGTCCAGATACTCGGCTCCACGGCGCTGGCGTGTTCAGCCTGCGCTCGCGTACAGCGTCGAATCCGCGAACCCTTCGGCGTCGAGCACGCGCCCGATCAGGATCAGCGCGGTGCGCTCGATCTGCGTGCCCTGCACCTTGCCGACGATGTCGGCCAGCGTGCCCGTCACGCGCGCCTCGTCGGGCCAGCTCGCGCGATAGATCACCGCCACCGGGCAATCGGCGCCGTAATGCGGCAGCACTTCGTCGACGATGCGCGCGAGGTGGCGCACGCCGAGATGGATCGCGAGCGTCGCGCGGTGCGCGGCCAGCCCGCCGAGCGCCTCGCCTTCCGGCAGCGTCGTCTTGCCCGCGAAGCGCGTGAGGATCACCGTCTGCGCGACGCCGGGCAGCGTCAGCTCGACGCCGAGCGTCGCCGCGCACGCGGCCGTGGCCGTCACGCCCGGCACGATTTCGTACGGAATCCCGAGCGCTTTCAGGCGGCGGATCTGCTCGCCGATCGCGCCGTACAGCGACGGGTCGCCCGAATGCACGCGCGCGACGTCCTGCCCGTTCGCGTGCGCGGCGGCGAGCAGCGCGACGATCGCGTCGAGGTCGAGCTCGGCCGTGTTGACGACCTGCTCCGCGCGATGACCGTCGAGCACGGCAGCCGGCACGAGCGAGCCCGCGTACAGGATCACCGGGCACGTGCGCACGAGGCGCTGGCCCTTCACCGTGATCAGCTCCGGGTCGCCGGGGCCCGCGCCGATGAAATACACCGTCATCGAAATTTCTCCGTCAATTCGTTGAGTGGCCGCTGCGTCGCGTCACGCGCGCGCGGCCGGATCGAGTGCGTCGATGAGCGCCGGGACCGAGTCGAACGCGCGGTCGGCATCGGGCAGCGGCGGCCGGCGCAGCATCACGACCGGCAGCCCGCGTTCGCGCGCGACGTCGAGCTTGGCCTCGGTGGCCGCGCCGCCGCTGTTCTTGCTGACGACGACGTCGATGCCCGCCAGCGCGAACAGCGCGCGTTCGCCGTCGAGCGTGAACGGCCCGCGCGCGGCGACGACCTGCGCACGGGCGTTGCCGGGATGCGCGTCGAGGCAGCGGACGAGCCAGAACTGGTGCGGCGGGATCGCATCGAGATGCGCGAGCGGTTCGCGTCCGAGCGTGAACAGCGGGCGCCGGAACGGCGCGAGCGCGGCCTCGATGCCGGCCCAGTCGTCGACCATCCGCCAATCGTCGCCCGGCTGCGGCGTCCACGGCGCGCGGCGCAGCGCCCACAGCGGCACGCCCGCGTCGCGCGTCGCCGCCGCGGCGTTCGCGCTGATTTGCGCGGCATACGGATGCGTGGCGTCGATCACGAGGCCGATGCCGGCGTCGCGCAGATACGCGGTGAGCCCGGCTGCGCCGCCGAACCCGCCGACGCGCACGTCGCAGCGCAGATCGTCGGGCGTCTTGCCGAGGCCGGCGAGACTGTAGACATGATGCGGGCCGAGCGCGCGCGCGATTTTCAGCGCGTCGCCGGTGCCGCCGAGCAGCAGGATGCGCGCGCTCATCGCGCCGCCCCGACGAAGCGGCCCTGCCGGTCGATCGCGAACATCTCGACCGCGACCGACGGCGGCACGATGTCGCGCGCCACCTGCAACGCATGCGCGCAGACCAGATCGCCGAGCGGCACGCCGTCGGCCTGCGCGAGTTTCAACGCTTCCTGGCTCGTGTTCGCCGCGCGCATCGCGGCCTGCAGCGCGTCGCTCGCACCGGCTTCGGCCGCCCATTGCGCGAGCAGCGGCAGGTCGATGCTCGAATGGCGGCTGTGCAGATCGAGATGGCCGGCCGCGAGCTTGCTCAGCTTGCCGAAGCCGCCGCACATCGACAGGCGCGCGACCGGCGCGCGCCGCAGATGCTTGAGCACCGCGCCCGCGAAATCGCCCATCTCGATCAGCGCCATGTCGGGCAGCTGGTAGTGCGCGCGCATCGCGTCCTCGCTCGCGTTGCCCGTGCAGGCCGCGATGTGCGCGATGCCGTTCGCGCGCGCGACGTCGATGCCCTGATGAATCGACGCGATATAGGCCGAACACGAGAACGGCCGCACGATGCCGGTCGTGCCGAGGATCGACAGCCCGCCGACGATGCCCAGCCGCGGGTTCATCGTCTTCAGCGCGAGCACCTCGCCGCCTTCGACGCCGATCGTCACGTCGAAGCCGCCCGCGTAGCCGTGCTCGGCCGCAAGCGCCTCCAGGTGCGTGGTCATCATCTGGCGCGGCACCGGATTGATCGCCGGTTCGCCGACCGGCAGCGTCAGCCCCGCGCGCGTGACCGTGCCGACGCCCGGCCCGGCATGAAAGCGCACGCCGGGCGCCGCCGCGAGCGCGACGCGCGCGAAGATCAGCGCGCCATGCGTGACGTCCGGATCGTCGCCGGCATCCTTGATCGTGCCGGCTTCGGCGCCGTCGGCGGTCGTGCGGCAGAACTCGAGCCGCATCATCACGCGCTGCCCCTTCGGCAGCACGATCTCGACCGCGTCGTCCGCGTGACCCGCGAGCAGCAGCCGCGCGGCCGCGAGCGACGTCGCGGTCGCGCAACTGCCGGTCGTGTAGCCGAAGCGCAGCGGCGCGGGCTGTTCGGGGGTTTCGTCGCGCATCACGCGTCCGTTGGGTTCGACGGATGCGACGCGCCGGCCACGGCAGCCGCATCCGCGGCATCGGGCTTGCGCGCGTCGTACAGCGTGACCGGCAGCGGCTGCCGCCACGTGTCGAAGCGGCCGAGCGGTTCGGCATGCGCGAACGATACGCGCGTAAGCGTGCCGCCGTGCACATCGCGCCAGGCGGCGAGCGCCATCTCGCCCTGCAGCGTGACCGCGTTCGCGACCAGCCGCCCGCCGGGTTTCAGCGACGCCCAGCACGCGTCGAGCACGCCGGGCGCCGTCGCGCCGCCGCCGATGAAGATCGCGTCGGGCGCGGCGAGCCCCGCAAGCGCTGCAGGCGCACGGCCCGCGACGAGTTGCAGGCCCGGCACGCCGAGCGTATCGCGGTTGTGTTCGATGAAGCGTTGACGCTCGGCATGCGCTTCGATCGCGATCGCCTGGCAGGATGGATGCGCGCGCATCCATTCGATGCCGATCGAGCCGCTGCCGGCGCCGACGTCCCACAGCAGTTCGCCGGGCGCGGGCGCGAGGCGGCCGAGCGTCATCGCGCGCAGGTCGCGCTTGGTGAGCTGGCCGTCGTGGCGGTACGCATCGTCGGGCAGGCCGGGCGTGAGCGCGCGGCGCGGTGCGTCGGGGCCCGCCTGGCAGTCGAGTGCGACGAGATTGAGCGCGGCGGTTTCGTCGACGTGCCAGTCTTGCGCGAGGCCATCGATCCGTCGCTCGAGCGGGCCGCCGAGGTGTTCGAACACGCTGATGCGCGTCGGCCCGAAGCCGCGCGCGGCGAGTTCGGCCGCGACGGCGGCCGGCGTGCGGCCGTCGGCGCTCAGCACGAACAGGCGCCGGCCCGGCAGCAGGTGGCGGGCCAGCGTCGCGAGCGGACGCCCGACCAGCGAGACCGCGCCGACGTCCTGCAGCGCCCAGCCGAGGCGCGCCGCGGCGAGCGACAGCGACGACGGCGCGGGCAGCACGCGCCATTCGTCGGGAGAAAGCTGGCGGGCGAGCGTCGCGCCGACGCCGAACAGCATCGGGTCGCCGCTCGCGAGCACGCACACCGGCGCGCCGCGGCGCGCGAGCAACCCCGACAGGTCGAACGGCGACGGCCATGCTTCGCGCGTCGCGCGCAGTCGCGCGGGCAGCATGTCGAGCTGCCGCTTCGCGCCGACCACGTGCGCCGCATCGAGCAGCGCGCGCCGCGCGTGGCGTCCGAGCCCCGCGTAACCGTCGTCGCCGATGCCCACTACCGTCAGCCACGCCGTCATGCACCCTTCCCCATCGTTCGATTTCATCGTGTCGCCGCGCGGCCGTGAAAGCGCCGGTGCAGCCGTCCGCGTTGCAAAAAACGGCATGGTACCGTGTTCCACCCCGCGTTTCATCTGCCCGCCCGCCCGCGCGCGGCCGTTGCCCGCTTCGCTCGCCGCGAACCGCCAGCCGGTCGCGAATCGCGACCGAAATCGGGTATCCTACGGCCGTTCGTTCGCCGGTGCCCTTCGGGGCCGAAGAGGGAACACAGGGCGCCCCGCGCGCCGCTGTGGCTGCCCCCGCAACTGTAGACAGCGAGCCGATCTCCCTCCTCATGCCACTGGTTTCACCGGGAAGGCCGGGAGTCGGCGCCGACCTGTCAGCCAGGAGACCTGCCGGCCAGAAAGTGCGTGCGTGCCAGTCGGCGTCGGGCGGGGTGTACCGATGCGTTGGCCGCGGCGCCACACTGTTCCGGTATCCCGTTGAGTTCCGCCCCCGATTCGATTCCTGCGTCGCCCGTCGTGCGCCCGTCGGCCTGCCCGGGGCTCGTGCGCGTGGTCGCGGCCGCCGACGGCGGGTTGTGCCGGATCAAGCTGCCGGGCGGCCGGCTCGACGCGCGCCAGGCGCGTGCGATCGCCGCCGCCGCGCGCCGGTACGGTTCCGGCGCGATCGATGCGACCAATCGTGCGAATCTCCAGTTGCGCGGCATTCGCGACGGCGCGACCGATGCGTTGACCCACGCGTTGCTCGACGCGGGGCTCGGCCCGCGCGCAAGCGCCGGCGACACCGCCGCCGAGGCGGCCGCGCTCGCGGCGAGCGACGACGTCCGCAACGTGCTGCTCAGCCCGCTCGCCGGGCACGACCCGACCGCGCTCGTCGATAGCCACGCGCTCGCCGTGCCGCTGCTCGACATGCTGGCGAACGAGCCGCGCCGCGGCGAACTGTCGCCGAAATTCTCGATCCAGCTCGATGGCGGCGAAGCGGTCGCGGCGCTCGATCATCCGCACGACATCTGGCTCGCCGCGTGGCGCCGCGCCGACGGCGCGGTACGTCTTGCGGCGGGGCTGGCCGGCTGTCCGCCGGTGGCGCCCGGCGACCGGCCCGCGTCGGTCGACGTGTCGCCCGATCAGGGCGTCGCGCTGGTGCGGGCGCTGCTGCGCGCGTTCCTCGATCTCGCGCCGGCCGACGTCACGCGGATGCGCGCGTTGCTCGCGATGTGCGGCGAACGCACGCTGTTCGAACGCGCCCGGCGCTACCTGCCCTTTCCGCTCGCGGCCGATCCGGCGCTTGCCGGCTGGCGGCGCACGCATGCCGACCCGGCGTTGCGTTTCGGCGCGCAGCCGTCGCGCGCCGCGGCCCGCTGCAGCGTCGGCGCGCAATTCGCGCTCGGGCGGCTCGACGCGGCGCAACTGGAACGGCTCGCCGCGCTGGCCGAAGCCGACGGCGACGGCACGCTGTCGATGACGCCGTGGCAAGGCGTGTTCATGCACGGCGTGCCGAACGAACGTGCGGTGGCGATGCGCGAAGCACTCAAGTCGCTCGGCCTCGTAGGCGCGGCGTCCGAGCCGCTGGCGGCGCTCGTCGCCTGTACCGGCAGCGCGGGCTGCGCGAAAGCGCACGCCGACACGAAACACGACGCACTCGCGCTCGCCGCCCGCATCGGCCGGCCGCTCGACGTGCACCTGACCGGCTGCGCGCGCCACTGCGCGCTGCCGCATCCCGCGACGCATACGCTCGTCGCGGTGGCGCCCGCACACTACGACCTTTACCGGCGCGACGCGACCACGGGCCTCGGCGCCCTGCTCGCGCGCCATCTGACGATTGACCAGGCCGCGGTCCGACTCATGGACGCGCGGCACAGCCAGGACACCACCGATGCTTGACTATATTCGCGACGGGCAGGAAATCTACCGCCAGTCGTTCGCGACGATCCGCGCCGAGGCCGACCTGTCGCAGGTTCCGCCCGATCTCGAGAAACTCGCGGTGCGCGTGATCCACGCGTGCGGGATGGTCGACGTCGTGTACGACCTGCGCTTCTCGGCCGGCGCCGGCACGGCCGGCCGCACGGCGCTCGCGGCCGGTGCGCCGATCCTGTGCGACGCGAGGATGGTTGCCGAAGGCATCACGCGCGCGCGGCTGCCCGCGGCCAACCGCGTGATCTGCACGCTCGGCGAGCCGGAGGTGCCCGAGCTCGCGCGCCGGCTCGGCAACACGCGTTCGGCCGCCGCGCTCGAACTGTGGCGCCCGCATCTCGCGGGCAGCGTCGTCGTGATCGGCAATGCGCCGACCGCGCTGTTCCACCTGCTCGACATGATCGACGCCGGCGCGCCGCGCCCCGCGCTGATCCTCGGTTTCCCGGTCGGCTTCATCGGCGCGGCCGAATCGAAGGCGATGCTCGACGCCGACAGCCGCGGCGTGCCGTACGTCGCGCTGCTCGGCCGGCGCGGCGGCAGCGCGATGGCGGCCGCCGCGGTCAATGCGCTTGCAACGGAGGTCGAATGACGACCGCGCGCGGACGGCTGTTCGGGGTGGGCGTCGGCCCCGGCGATCCCGAGCTGATGACGATCAAGGCGCTGCGCGTGCTGCAGGCCGCGCCCGTGGTCGCGTATTTCGTCGCGAAGGGCAAGAAAGGCAACGCGTACGGCATCGTCGAAGCGCACCTGCTCGACGGGCAGACGCAACTGCCGCTGGTCTACCCGGTGACGACCGAGGCGCTGCCGCCGCCGCTCTGCTACGAGACGGTGATCGCCGATTTCTACGACACCGCGGCCGAGATCGTCGCGGCGCACCTCGATGCGGGCCGCGACGTCGCGGTGATCTGCGAAGGCGACCCGTTCTTCTACGGCTCGTACATGTACCTGCACGACCGCCTCGCGCCGCGTTACGACACCGAGGTGATCCCCGGCGTGTGCGCGATGCTCGGCGGCACGGCCGTGCTCGGCCAGCCACTCGTCTATCGCAACCAGAGCCTGTCGGTGCTGTCGGGCGTGCTGCCCGAGCATGAACTGCGCGAGCGGCTCGCGCGGGCCGACGCGGCCGTCGTGATGAAGCTCGGCCGCAATTTCGACAAGGTGCGACGCGTGCTCGACGAACTCGGGCTTGCGAAGCGCGCGCGGTACGTCGAGCGCGCGACGATGGCCAACCAGCGCATCGTACCGCTCGACGAGGTCGATCCGATGGCGTCGCCGTATTTCTCGCTGCTCGTCGTGCCGGGGGAAAAATGGCAAGGATGATGACGCCGCCCGCGATCGTGATCCTCGGCGCGGGCGCGCTCGATACCGCGCGGCGGATCCAGGCGCGTTACCCGGGCGCCCGTGTGCACGGTCTCGCGTCGCGCGTCGACGCCGACGTGCCGTTCGACGAGCTCGGCGCGCACCTGCGCGAACTCTATGCACGCGGCTTGCCGATCGTCGCGCTGTGCGCGGCCGGCATCGTGATCCGCTGCCTCGCGCCCGCGCTTGCCGACAAGGGCATCGAGCCGCCGGTGCTCGCGGTCGCGGAGGACGGTTCGGCCGTCGTGCCGCTGCTCGGCGGGCTGACGGGCGTCAACGTGATCGCGCGCGAGATCGCCGAATGCGTCGGTGTCGCGCCGGCGATCACGACGAGCGGCGAGCTGCGCTTCGGCGCGTGCGTGCTCAATCCGCCGGAAGGCTATGCGCTCGCCGATCTCGCGCAGGGCAAGCGCTTCGTGTCCGACCTGCTCGCGGGCGCGTCGACGCGCATCGACGGCGCGGCGCCGTGGCTCGACGACGTCGCGCTGCCCCGTGATGCCGCGGCCGCGCACGCGATTCGCGTGACGCCCGATGCGTGGCGCGGCGCGCGCGACGAGCTTGTGATTCATCCGCGCAGCGTGGTGGTCGGTGTTGCCGCGGATGCCGTGCATGCAGGCGAAGCGCTTGCTGCGCGCATCGACGCCATGCTCGACGCACAGGGCCTCGCGCGGCTGGCGCTCGCGGCCATCGTCGCGCCGGCGTCGGCGATCGGCGACGCCGCGCTGGAAGCCGCGGCGAGCACGCTCGACGTGCCGCTGCGTTTCGTCGATAGCGATCGCGACGGCAACGCGGCAGCCGACGCCGCCACGCTGCTCGGTCGTGCGTTGCGCGTCGCACATACGCTTCGTGGCGAATCGCACGGTCTGGCGTGCGCGGTCGCATCGCAGCCGGTCGACCCGGCCACGCTCGGCCGCGCACGCGGCCGCCTGACGGTGCTCGGCCTCGGCCCGGGCGCCGCCGCGTGGCTCACGCCGGCCGCGCGCGCGGCGCTCGCGGACGCGACCGACATTCTCGGCTATACGACCTACGTGAACATGGCCGGCCCGTTTCGGGCGGACCAGCGCGTGCACGGCACCGACAATCGCGAGGAAATGCAGCGCGCGCGCCATGCGTTCGAACTGGCGGCCGAGGGCCGACGCGTCGCGGTCGTGTCGTCGGGCGACCCGGGCGTGTTCGCGATGGCCGCGGCCGTGTTCGAAGCGCTCGACGAAGCGCGCGACCCGCAATGGGCCGCGGTCGACCTGCGCGTGGAGCCCGGCATCTCGGCGTCGCTCGCGACGGCCGCGCAGGCCGGCGCACCGCTCGGCCACGACTTCTGCGCGATCTCGCTGTCGGACAACCTGAAGCCGTGGGACGTGATCGAGACGCGCCTGCAACACGCGGCGCAAGCCGATCTCGTGATGGCGTTCTACAACCCGATTTCGCGCGCGCGGCCGTGGCAGCTCGACCGTGCACTCGACATCGTGCGCGCGCATCGCGCGGCCGATACGGTGGTCGTGCTCGGCCGCGACATCGGGCGGCCGGGCGCGACGCTTGCGACGACGACCCTCGGCGCACTGCGCAGCGACCAGGTCGACATGCGCACGATGGTGATCGTCGGCTCGTCGACGACGCGGCGCTTCGCGATCGGCAACGCACGCGAATGGGTCTACACGCCGCGCTGGTATCGCTGAACGTCGCGGCGCGCGTACCGAATCCGGCGGCGCTCGCGTGAATGCGCATGCCTGCGAGCCGCTGATCGGCACGCCGGCGCGTCGCCGGTTCGCTGGAACCGGTCCATGCACGCGCTGCCTCCCGGTCAGCAGGAAAAAGTGCCCGCCCCGCGTTTCGCAACGCGACCGAATCGGCAAGATCGTTACGTATCGGGAATCGAATAACAAAAAGAAGAACACCTAAATTCCCTATTCGACGTGAATCCTCCAAGATAGGCACGCCGCCGACGGGACACGTGCCTGTCCCGCCGGCGGCGATACGCAGGCCAGCGTATCCCTCTTCCACTTGGAGAACACAGAATGAACAACAATGTGTTGCCGCGTTTCGTTCCGCGTGCGTTTGCCGCGGGTTGTCTGCTCGCGATGGCGAGCGTGTCGCACGGTGCCGGCGTCTATGCACCCTATGTCGACGTGACGCTCTATCCGACGCCGCTGGTCGACCAGATCGGCGTGCGCCAGGGCATCCAGCAGTTCACGCTCGCATTCGTGGTCGCGGGCAACGGCTGCGTGCCGTCGTGGGGCGGTGTCCAGCCGATCGGCAACGGCGCGAGCGGCGGCCTGCTGACCGCGCTGTCCACGTCGATCGCGAGCTATCGCGCGAAAGGCGGCGAAGTCGCCGTGTCGTTCGGCGGCGCGAACGGCACGCCGCTGATGCAGGCATGCTCGACGGTCCCCGCGCTGAAGAGCGCGTACCAGACGGTGATCGACACGTACGGCCTCACGCACATCGACTTCGACATCGAGGGCGCGTCGCAGCAGGACACGGCTGCGGTCGCGCGCAACTTCCAGGCGGTCGCGCAACTGCAGGCCGACTACGCGGCGAAGGGCAAGCCGCTGCACGTGACGCTGACGCTGCCGACGATGCCGACCGGGCTCACGCAGGACGGCGTGAACGTCGTCAACGCGGCCATCGCGAACAAGGCCACGTTCGATGCGGTCAACGTGATGGCGATGGATTACGGCCCCGCGAACCTCGACATGGGTGCCGCCGCGATCAGCGCCGCGCAGGCGCTCTACTCGCAGCTCGACACGGCGTTCAAGTCGGCCGGGCAGCCGAAGACCAATGCGCAGCTGTGGCAGATGGTCGGCGTGACGCCGATGATCGGCGTGAACGACGTGCAAGGCGAAACGTTCACGCTCGCGAATGCGCAGACCGTGCTGAACGCGGCAATCGCGAACGGCTACGGCTTCTTCGGCAACTGGTCGGTCGGCCGCGATCAGGCGTGCCCGTCCGGCGGCACGTATGCATCACCGACCTGCTCGGGCGTCGCGCAGCAACCGTACGCGTTCGCGACGATCTTCAAGAAGCTCGACGGCAAGTGGGGCGCGGGCGTCACGCAGGACCCGAACTACGGCGGCGGTTCGGACGGCGGCACGCCGCAGCCGGGCGCACCGTGGGCGGCCGGCCAGGTCTATACGGCCGGCGCGACGGTCACCTACCAGGGCACGACGTATCAGGCGCAGTGGTGGACGCAGGGCGACGTGCCCGGCCAGGCGGCCGTGTGGAAGCCGATCGGCGGCGGCACGCCCGCGTGGTCGGCGACGACCGCCTACCAGGGCGGCACGTGCGTGACGTACCAGGGCGCGAAGTATTGCGCGAAATGGTGGACGCAGGGCGACAACCCGAGCGCGGGCGGCGTGTGGGTGAAGTCGTGACGCTGCGACGCGCTCGCGCGTGACGCGCGGCGGGCCGTTTCCGGCGTGTCAGCACCGAACGCCGGCGCCGGCCCGCTGCCTGCGCCGTCGCGCGCCGCGGCCCTACCCGCGCGCGTGCTCGGCCAGCAGCCGCGCCTTCGCGTCGACGAGCAGCGCCGCATGCGTGTCGCGATGCTGGCGAATCCGCTCGGTCGGCCCGACGACCGACAGCCCGTACCAGTCGCCGTCGAGCATCAGCGCCACCGCGATCGCCGACAGCTCGGGCGCGCTCTCGCCGAAGTTCTCGGCCCAGCCGAGTTCGCGAAACCGCGCGGTCTGCGCGACGAGCGCCGGCAGGTCGGCCACCGTCGCGTCGGTGAAGCGCTCGAACGGCAGTTGCCCGCCGAGCGCCTGCTGCGCGTCGCCCGCGAGTTCCGCGAAGATCGCCTTGCCGATCGAGTTCGCGTGCAGCGGCCGCAGCTCGCCCGGCTGGCGCGTATAGCGGATCGCCTGCTCCGATTCGACGACGTCGAGATACGTGACCGACGCGCCCTGGATCTTGCCGAGCACGGCGGTTTCGCGACTCGCGTCGCGCAGCGCGACGAGGTGCGGATGCACGATGTCGACGACCGGATCGGGCGCGTCGATCGCCGCGGCGATCGTCTGCAGGCGCCGCGTCGGATAGTAGCCACCGCGCTTGCGCACTTCGTACAGGTAGCCGCGGCTCACGAGCGTGCGCGCCATCGCGAGGCAGCTCGACGCCGGCACGTTGAGCAGGCGCGCGAGTTCGGTGAGCGGCAGCGGCCGCCGTTCGGCGGCGAACAGCTCGAACAGGTCGAGCGTGCGGGCAACGAGTTTGACGTCCATGACGAGCGCTTGATTCGGAACGGGAAACCGCGCGCCGGGCGGGCCGCCGGGTCGCTACGGTCAGTACGACTTCGGCAGCCCGAGCACCTTCTCCGCGATGTAGCACAGGATCAGTTGCGGACTCACGGGCGCGAGCCTCGGAATCATACACTCGCGCAGGTAGCGCTCGACATGGTATTCCTTCGCGTACCCCATCCCGCCGTGCGTCGCGATCGCCGTCTGGCAGGCCTGGAACGCGGCTTCCGCGCCGAGGTATTTCGCCGCGTTCGCCTCCGCGCCGCACGCCTGGCCCGCGTCGTAGCGCGTCGCGGCTTTCATCACCATCAGCCACGCGGCCTCGAGCTGCATCCACGCCTGCGCGAGCGGATGCTGGATCGACTGGTTCTGCCCGATCGGCCGACCGAACACCACGCGCTCGCACGCATACTGCGTCGCGCGGCGCAGCGCGGCCTGCCCGAGCCCGATCGCCTCCGCGGCGATCAGGATGCGTTCCGGGTTCAGCCCGTGCAGCAGATAGCGAAAGCCATCGCCTTCGTTGCCGATCAGGTCGTCGCGCGACACGCGCAGGTTGTCGATGAACAGCATGTTCGAATCGACCGCCTTGCGGCCCATCTTCTCGATCTCGCGCACTTCGACGCGCGAACGGTCGAGGTCGGTATAGAACAGGCTCAGCCCGTCGGTCGGCTTCGCGACCTGGTCGAGCGGCGTCGTGCGGGCGATGATCAGCATCTTGTTCGCGACCTGCGCGGTCGAGATCCAGATCTTGCGCCCGCTCAGCACGTAGTGATCGCCGTCGCGGCGCGCCTGCGTGCTCAGGTGCGTGGTGTCGAGCCCGGCGTCGGGTTCGGTCACCGCGAAGCACGCCTTGTCGTGCCCGGCGATCAGCGGCGGCAGGAAGCGCGTCTTCTGCGCATCGTTGCCGAACACCTGCACCGGGTTCAGCCCGAAGATGTTCATGTGAACGGCCGACGCGCCGGACAGGCCGGCGCCCGACGCGCTGATCGTGCGCATCATCAGCGCCGCCTCGGTCATCCCGAGCCCGGCGCCGCCGTAGGCCGGGTCCATCGCGATGCCGAGCCAGCCGGCCTCGGCGAGCGCCGCGTGGAAATCGGCCGGAAATCCGCCCGCGCGATCGCGTTCGAGCCAGTAGTCGTCGCCGAAGCGCTCGCAGATTTTCTCGATCGCGCTTTCGATCGCGCGCTGGTCGTCGGTCAGGTCGAACTGCATGGACTGCTCTCCCGGGAAGCGTGAACGGCCGCGCCGCTCACAATGGAAACACGCCCGTCGCGACCGCGGCGAAGACCATCAGCACGGTGGCGACGAACAGGAACGGAATCGTGAATTTCTGGTGCTCGGCGAGCTCGACGCCGGTCAGCCCGACGATCAGGAACGTCGCGGGCGTGAGCGGGCTCACCGGAAAACCGGTCGTCATCTGGCCGAGCAGCGCGGCCTGCGCCATCTGGATCGGCGGCACGCCGAGCAGCTTGCCGCTTTCCGCGAGCACCGGCAGCACGCCGAAGTAGAACGAATCGGGATCGAACAGCAGGCTGAGCGGCATCGACAGCAGCCCGAGCACGAACGGCATGTGGCGCGCATGTTCGACGGGCACGTGCGCGACGACGACCTCGGCCATCGCCTTCAGCATCCCGGTGCCGGACATGATGCCGGTGAACGCGCCGGCCGCGAGCAGCACGCTCGCCATCATCAGCGCGGCCTTCGCATGCGCGTCGATCCGTTCGCGCTGGGCCTGCACGTCCGGGTAATTGATCACGAGCGCGGCGACCGTGCCGAGCATGAACATCACCATCGGATCGACGATGCCGGACACCAGCGTGACGAGCACGACGAGCGTGAGCACGACGTTGATCCCGAAGCGGCCCGGCCGACGCAACGCGCGTTCGGCGTCGGTCAGCTCGCGCGGCGCGATCGCGAGCGAAGCCGCGCCGGCGCGGTCGAGCCCGAGCCGTTTCGCCTCGCGCGCGCCGAGCACGTACGCGGTGCCGAACACGAACGCGAGCCCGACGATCTGCACCGGAATCATCGGCGTGAAGATCGCCGAGCCGGGAATGTGCAGCGCGGCCGACGCGCGCAGCATCGGCCCGACCCACGGCAGGAAGTTGACGCCGGCCGCCATCGATGCGACGCACGCGAGGATGCGGCGATCCATCCCGAGCCGCGTATAGAGCGGCATCATCGCGGGCAGCGTGACGAGAAACGTGACGGCGCCCGAGCCGTCGAGATGGATCAGCAGCGCGAGCAGCGCCGAGCCCATCACGATGCGCGGCGGATGACAGCCGATCACGCGCAGCACGCCCGCGATGATCGGATCGAGCATCCCCGCGTCGGTGAGGATTCCGAAAAATAGAATCGCAAAAACGAACATGCCGGCGATCGGGCCGATGTTCTGTACGCCGTGCACGACGAACTTGCCGGTCTGCAGCCCGAAACCGGCCGCGAGCGACGCGGCCACCGGCACGACGATCAGCGCGACGAGCGGCGACAACCGCTTCGTGATGATCAGGCCGAACAGCGCGACGATGGCGACCGCGCCGATCCATGCGAGCATGATGCGTCTCCTCTGCAGCCGGTGCGCAGGCGTGCCGATGCGCGGGCCGGCGTGATGTCCGAATGATGGTGTGCGGCGCGCGCCCGTGCCCCGCGATGCGGCACGGCCGGCGGCCGCGATGCCGGTCAGCGCCGGCGGTGGTCGTGATCGTCGCCGTCCGCGAACACCTGCGCCGCATGTTCGTTCAGTGCGGGCGGCGGCCGCCGGTACGTGGCCGGCGTGCGGCCGAGCTTGATCGGCGACGCGATGCCGCGATGCCGGCCCAGCTCGACCTTCATCTGCCGATGCGCGACATGCGGATGGTCGAGCGCCGCGTCGAGCCCGAGCACGGGCGCGCACGGCACGCCGCGGCGCATCAGTCGTTCGGCGAGCGCGGCGCCGTCGTGCGCGGCCAGCGCCGTTTCGAGCAGCGTGCGCAGTGCGGCGCGATGCTGGCTGCGCGCGCGGTTATCCGCGAAACGCGGATCGTCGAGCCAGTCGCGCGTGCCGAGCGCGTCGCACAGCGCGGCGAACTGTCCGTTGTTGCCGACCGCGAGGAAGATGTCGACGCCCGCCGTCGGGAAGCTGTCGTACGGCGTGATGTTCGGATGCGCGTTGCCGGTGCGCACGGGCGCCTTGCCCGAATGAAAGAAGTTCGGCGTATGCGGATGCAGGATCGACAGCGCGCAGTCGAACAGCGTCGACTCGACGAACTGGCCGCGGCCGCTGGCGTCGCGTTCGCGCAGCGCCATCAGCACGCCGAGTGCCGCGTTCAGCCCCGTGACGAGATCGACGATCGGCACGCCCACTCGCAGCGGCGCGCCGCCGGCTTCGCCATTGACGCTCATCAGCCCCGCGAGCGCCTGCACGGCCGCGTCGTAGCCTGGCAGCCCGCCGAGCGGGCCGTCCGCGCCGAAACCCGACACGCGGCAATAGACGAGGCGCGGAAACCGCGCATGCAGCGCGTCGAAGCCGAGCCCCCAGCGCTCCATCGTGCCGATCTTGAAGTTCTCGACGACCGCGTCCGCGTGTTCGAGCAGCCCGAGCAGCCGCTCGCGATCCGCCGGCTGCGTCAGGTCGAGCGCGATGCCGAGCTTGTTGCGGTTCACGCCGAGGAAGTACGACGCGGTGTCGCCGTCGAACGGCGGGCCCCACGTGCGCGTCTCGTCGCCGGACGGCGGTTCGACCTTGATCACCTCCGCGCCGTGATCGGCGAGGATCTGGGTCGCGTACGGGCCGCCCAGCACCCGCGACAGATCGATGATGCGCAATCCCGCCAGCGCGCCCTGCTGCTCGTGTTCCGCCATGCGTCTCGCTCCTGGTTTCCGGTTGATCGGACGGCCGGTTCCGGCGGCCCGGCACTGGCGCGGGGCTTCTCCGGATTCGGCGAATAATTCTTGTATGTGAATTTATATTCACACTCAGGAATTATGTTGTCAAGCCCGGATGGGACCCGGCTGCCGCGCGGAGAACGTCGTCGCGCGCAAGGGGGGACGACACCGAACGCGGGCGGTTGCGGGGGCGCCCCGCCGTTCGCTAAGCTGGCGGGCAACGTTCACCCCCATCAGTAACGAGGTGGAATATTCATGAAACGGTTGTGGCTGGCGGCCTTCCTGCTCGCATCGACGCTGGGCATCGCGCACGCGCAAAACCAGACTTTCCACTTCGGCGAGGGACAAACCGGGGTATCGGGCGCCGCGCCGCATGCTGCCGCGCCGGTGGCCCGGCCCGCGCCCGCACGCCGGCACGTCACCGCGCCGTCGCCTCATCACCGGCGTGCCGTTCACAAGCGCCGTCATTCGCGCCACGCGAGGCCTGCGCGCAGCGGGATCCATACGCACGCGTGAGCCGTCGCCCGTGGCGCGACCGCGGTGCACGCAACTGTCACGAACGGCCGGTAACATCGGCGCGGCGGCGTGCATGCCGTGGCAGCCGGCCGCCGACCCTCGCGCGGCCGACGCGCATTTTTCTCCACGATTCAGTACCTGTTTTGCCGAACATGAGCACCGGGCCGGATACCGTCGCCGTCATCAAGGAACGCGCCACGATCGTGTGCCGCCAGCGCAGCAGCGTGCTGCTGGTCGCCCGCACCGCGGCGCGCTGGTCGCTGCCCGGCGGCACGATCCGGCGCGGCGAGACACCGCTCGAGGCCGCGCGGCGGGAACTCGCGGAGGAGACGCGGCTGGAGGGGCTCGCGCTCGACTACGCGGTGCAGTTCGGCGGGCTGACGAAGCTGCATCACGTGTTCGTGGCCGACGTGCCGGCACACCTGACGCCGCGGGCGAGCAACGAGATCGCCCGCTGCAAGTGGTTCACCATCGACCGGCTCGACACGCTGCGGGCGAGCGTGCCGACGCGCAAGATCATCGAGCTGCTGCGGCTCGACTGTTTTTCGGCGTTCGCGAGCGGGCCGCTTCGCTGAGGTCGACGCCGGCTCGGGCTCCGATTGCGGCGACTACGCGCGCAGGAACGGGCCGGCCTTGCGTTCGAGCAGCGCGACGAGTTCGGGCTGCATGAACGCGTAGCGATCGGGAATGTCGCGGCAGACGATCTTCCGGTGCTTCAGATGCGCGCCGAATTGCGCCGACAGTCGCGCCTTGTGCGCACGCTCCATCACGAACACGATGTCCGCCCAATCGAGTTGCTCGGCCGAGAGCCGCACGTCCGCATCGGGCGCGAGGCCCGCGGAGTCGGTGTCGATGCCGGGCCACGCGGCGAACACCGCTTCGGCCGTCGGGCTGCGCAGCCGGTTGCGGCTGCAGATGAACAGTGCGCGTGTCATGTCGCTGCGCGGCGCCCGAGGGGGCTCAACCTTGCGGAATCGTGCCCGGCCGCACGTACGCGAGCATGTGCGGCACGTAATCGGCCTTGCCGAGCTCGACACCGTGATGGCGCAGGATCGCGTACGCGGCGATCGCGTGGAAGTAGAACTGCGGCAGCGCCCAGTCGCGCGCGTACTGTTCGCCCGTCATGTCGAACGCGATCCCGTTCGGCAGTTCGAGCGCGATCGGCAGCGCTGCGCCGCCGTCGAGCGCATCGGGGGCGAGTTCGCCGAGAAAGGCGAGCGTGCCGGCGATGATCGCCTGCGCATCGGCCGGCGAACCGGGTTGCGCATCCGCATTCCAGCCCGCCTCGCGCAAGGCCAGCAACGCCGCCGGCAGCGGTTCGCCGCGCAGCCGGTGAACCGGCTCCATCGCCTGGAAACACGAGAAGCGCACCTGGGCGGCGAGCGGATACATGTCGGGCGCCAGCCTCAGCGTCATCGCCGCGTCGGGGTCGTCGCCGGCGGCCTGCCGGTGTGCGACGGCCTTGTCGAGCCACGCGGACTGCGCGCGCAGCATCTGGGTGTAGGTCGGAACGAGAAGTTGGGTGGGTGACACGCATGCGCTCCTGTGTTGGGGTTCTCGCCCCACGATAGCAGCGTCGGCGCGAACCTGCATCCTGGCCGGGCGCCGACGTGTGCCGTTACGGCTTGCCGTGCCGCGCCAGGAACCGGTCGAGCTGCGACGCGAACGTCTTGCCGTCGCGCGCGCTGAACGGCGCCGGCCCGCCCGTGTCGATGCCGGCGCTGCGCAACTGGTCCATCATCGCGCGCGTCGACAGGCGCTCCTCGATGTTTTCGCGGCTGAACCAGTTACCGCGCGGGTCGAGCGCATGCGCGCCCTTGTCGAGCACGGCGGCGGCCAGCGGGATGTCGGCGGTGATCACGAGATCGCCGGGCTCCGCCAGCTCGACGATGCGCGCGTCGGCCACATCGAAGCCGGCCGGCACCTGCACGGCCTTGATGAACGGCGACGGCGGCGTGCGCAGAAACTGGTTCGCGACCAGCGTCACGCAGATCTCGGCACGACGCGCGGCGCGGAACAGCATGTCCTTGATGACGGCGGGACACGCGTCGGCATCGACCAGTACTTGCATGGCGGGGGTTTCCAGTGGACAGAAGCAGAAGCGGCGATCATAGCGCACCGCCGTGCCGGCCATCAGCCGGCGCGATCCGTGCCAAGCGCGTCGGCCGTCACCCACTGCGCGCCCCACGCCGCGGCGAGCCGCGCGCCCTGCCCGATCCGCACGGCCGCGTCGTCGAAGTCGACGAACACGACGTGATCGGCCGCCGCCGGCCTGGCCGGCATCTCGCGCGTGCGCCCGTCGGACAGCACCCACAGCCAGCGCTGCTTGCCGGGCTCGCGGCGCGCAGCGCTGGCCAGCAAGCGTGCGGCGGCCGCGATGCCGTCCGCGAGCGGCGTGCCGCCGCCGCCGTCGACCGGCTCGAGCCAGCGCGCGTTCCACCAGCGCGGCACGGCCGGGCCGAAGCGCCGCGCGGCGCCTTGACCGCCGAAGCAGATCAGCGCGGTTTCGACCCGCGCCCGCGCGGCCTGATCGAAATACGCGACGATCAGCCCCTTCGCGAGCGCGAGCCGCTCGTGCGACAACATCGACGCCGAACAGTCGAGCACGAAGCAATGCAGCGCACGCGGCGTGCCCGCGCGTTTCCCGAAGCGCAGATGCTCGCGATGCAGCGGGCCGCCGCGTTTCGCGGCGAGCGTCGCCGGCCACGCGACGGCCGTGCCGGCGCGCACCGTGCCCGGCACGCGTGCGGCTGCGCCTGACTGCCATCGAGGACCGCGAATCGCGTTCGCGGCGGCGCCGGCTCGATGGCTCAGCGTTTTTTTAGCGGCAGCGGCACCACGCTTTTCACGTCGCGCAGCCCGGCCGGTTCGGGCGGCAGGTAGCCCCAGTCGCCCTGCGATGCGGACGCATCGCCTTTCGTGTCGCCGGTCTCGCCCGGCCGGTCGTCGGGCCGCTGGCGCGGGTTCGGCGGCGAACGATCGTCGCGTTCGTCATCGTGCTGCGACGATGGGTGCGACGACTGCTGCGACGACGGCGGCCCCGCATGGCGCCGGTGCCGCAGCACGGCTTCGGCCACGCGCGCCACATGCGACACCGTCACCGCGTCGGCCTGCTCCAGCGCGGCCAGCGCGCGCGCGGCGCGCAGCATCACGAGATCGGCCCGCAACCCGTCGACGGCCGCGTCGATGCACAGCGCGCTGACGCGCGCATGGACCGCATCGTCGAAATCCAGCGCCGGCAGCCGCCCGCGCGCCGCATGAATCCGGTCCGCGAGCGCCCGCTGGGCCGCCGCATGACGCGCGCGAAACGCATCCGGATCGAGATCGAACGCAAGCCGCGCCTTCACGATCCGCTCGCGCTGGGCGGCGTCGAAGCAGTTCTCGAGCTCGACCATCAGCCCGAAGCGGTCGAGCAACTGCGGGCGCAGCTCGCCCTCCTCGGGATTCATCGTGCCGACCAGCACGAAACGCGCATCGTGCGCGTGCGACACGCCATCGCGCTCGACGATGTTCACGCCGCTCGCGGCGACGTCGAGCAGCGTATCGACGAGCCCGTCGGCGAGCAGGTTCACTTCGTCGACGTACAGCACGCCGAGATGCGCGCGCGCCAGCAGGCCGGGCCGGAAGCGCACGCCGTTTTCGGCCAGCGCATGCGCGAGATCGAGCGTGCCCGTCACCTGCTCGTCGCTCGCCGACAGCGGCAGCGTGACGAACTGCCCTTCCGGCAGCAACTCGGCGAGGCCGCGCGCGGCCGTCGATTTCGCGGTGCCACGCGGGCCGCTGACGAGCACGCCGCCGAGCGACGGGTCGATCGCGGCCAGCAGCAGCGCCTGCTGCAACGCGTCCTGCGCGACGAGCGCCGCAAACGGAAAAACCGCGCGGGCGCGGGGCGTCGTCGGATCGGTCATCACCGTCCTCCTTCCTGGCGTTGTTCGCTGGCGAGCCAGACCGCTTCGATCCGCTCGCGATAGGGGCCCGGCTGCTGCCACAGCCCGCGCTGCATCGCTTCGACGAAGCGTTCGCAGATGCCGTGCAGCGCCTTCGGGTTGTGCCGTTCGAGGAACGCGCGGGTGGGGTCGTCGAACAGGTACGCGTCGGCGACGAGCGCGTACTGGTGATCGGACAGCACGCGCGCGGTCGCGTCATAGCCGTACAGGTAGTCGACGGTCGCCGCGAGTTCGGCCGCGCCCTTGTAGCCGTGACGCTTCACGCCGTCGAGCCATTTCGGGTTGACGACGCGCGAGCGGATCACGCGGGCGATCTCCTCGCGCAGTGTGCGCATCTTCGGCGCGACCGGGTTCGCATGGTCGCCGTGGTAGATGCTCGGCTGCTGCCCGGACAGGTGCCGCACGGCCGCCGTCATCCCGCCCTGGAACTGGTAGTAGTCGTTCGAATCGAGGATGTCGTGCTCGCGGCTGTCCTGGTTCTGCACGACGACGTCGATCGTCGCCAGCCGCTCGCCGAACACGTCGGCCGCGGCGTCGCCCGCGCTGTTTTGCGCGTACGCATGGCCGCCCCATTGACGGTAGGCGTCCGCGAGATCGGCGTCGGTCTGCCAGCGGCGCTGGTCGATCAGATCCTGCAGGCCCGCGCCATAGCTGCCCGGCCGCGCGCCGAACACGCGCCAGCCGGCGCGCCGGCGCGCTTCGTCGGGCGCCACGCCCTGCGCGATCCACTTCCCCCGTTCGCGCTCGATGCGTGCGCGAATCGGGTTCAACGCTTCGGGTTCGTCGAGCGCGGCGACGGCCTGCACGGCCGCGTCGAACAGGTGCATCAGGTTCGGGAACGCGTCGCGGAAGAAGCCCGACACGCGCAGCGTCACGTCGATGCGCGGCCGGTCGAAGATCTCGATCGACAGGATCTCGAAGTCGGTCACGCGATGGCTGCCGTGCGCCCATTTCGGGCGCACGCCGATCAGCGCGAACGCCTGCGCGATGTCGTCGCCGCCGGTGCGCATCGTCGCCGTCCCCCACACCGACAGCCCGATCGCGCGCGGATAGTCGCCGTGATCCTGCAGATGGCGCTCGATCAGTTGCTGCGCGGATTTCAACCCGAGCGACCACGCGGCCTGCGTCGGCACCGCGCGCGTATCGACCGAGTAGAAGTTGCGGCCGGTGGGCAGCACGTCGGGACGGCCACGCGACGGCGAACCGCTCGGCCCCGGCGGCACGAAGCGGCCGTCGAGCCCGCGCAGCAGCTGACGCATTTCCTCGCCGCCGCACGCGTCGAGGGCGGGCAGCAGCATCGTGCGCACGCGTTCGAGCACCGCGAGCGTATGCCGCCATGCGCCGGGCGGCGGCATGTCGATACCGGGTTCGTCGGACGCGGCTCCGCACACGGCGTCGAGCCAATGCTGCGCAAGCCGTTCGAGCCGCTCGCGCGTATCGCCCGCATGCCGCCACGGCGACGCGTCGAGCGTTTGCAGGACGGCCGGCCGCGGCCCGGTCCACGGCGCGGCCCAGTCGGCCGCGAGCGGATCGAAAGCGTCGCCGAGCGCGAGATCGCGCGCGAGTGCGCCGATCAGCCCGGCGCGTTCGCCCTTGCCGTCGCCGACCGGAAAGCGTGCGAGCGCGAGCAGCGTGTCGCGCCGCTGGCGCGCGACCGGCGACGCGCCGAACACGTGCAGCCCGTCGCGAATCTGCGCTTCCTTCAACTCGCACAGCCACGCGTCGACCCGCGTGAGCAGCGCATCCTCGTCGCCCGCATCGCGCGGCGGCGATACGCTCAGCTCGTCGTGCAGGCGATGCTCGGCGATCGTCGCGAGGATCGTCTTGCGCAACAGCTTCGCGCGCCGCGCATCGACCATCAGCGCTTCGTAGTATTCGTCGACCTGCCGTTCGAGATCCTGCAGCGGCCCGTAGTTTTCCGCGCGCGTGAGCGGCGGCATCAGGTGATCGACGATCACCGCCTGCGCACGGCGCTTCGCCTGGCTGCCCTCGCCCGGATCGTTGACGATGAACGGATACAGGTGCGGCAGCGGCCCGAGCGTCAGGTCGGGCCAGCACGCGTCGGACAGCGCGACGCTCTTGCCCGGCAGCCATTCGAGATTGCCGTGCTTGCCGAGATGGATGACCGCGTCGACGCGATACGCATCGCGCAGCCAGAAATAGAACGCGAGATACGCATGCGGCGGCACGAGATCCGCATCGTGGTAGCTCGCGTAGTCGTTCTCGCCGCGCGAGCGCGACGGCTGGATGCCGACGAACACGTTGCCCGCGCGCCAGCCGGCGATCGTGAAGCGCTGCTGCCTCAGCGTCGGATCGGCTTCAGGCGGCCCCCAGCGTGCGTTTAGCGCATCCCGCACGGTGGCCGGCAGCCGCGCGAAACGCGCGACGTAGTCGGCCAGCGCGTAACTCTGAAACGCGGGACGCAGCGTGCGCACGGCGGGATCGTTGGTCACGCCTTCGGTGAGTTGCGCGATCAGCGCGTCGCCGTCGGGCGGCAGGTCGGCCACCGTGTAGCCCGCGTCGCGCAGCGCCGCGAGCACGCGCAGCGCGGAGGCCGGCGTGTCGAGCCCGACGCCGTTGCCGATCCGCCCTTCGCTTTGCGGATAGTTCGCGAGGATCAGCGCGATGCGCTTGTCGGCGTTATCGAGCGTGCGCAGGCGGCACCAGCCGCGCGCGAGCGCCGCGACGAACGCGATCCGTTCCGCATCCGGCTGGTAGCGCACGACGTCGACTTCGGTGTGCGGGCAGCGATACGCGAGCCCCTTGAAGCTCACCGCGCGCGTGACGATGCGCCCGTCGACTTCGGGCAGCGCGATGTGCATCGCGATGTCGCGTGCGTGCAGGCCCTGGTTGTCGGCCACCCACGCGTCGCGATTGCCGCCGGACAGGATCACCTGCAGCACCGGCGCGTCGCCCGCGAGCACGTCGTGCTCGGGGCTGTCGATCGCGCCGGCCGCGAATGCGGTGGTATTCAGCACGAGCGCGACGCCGTGCGTGTCGCAGAGCTGCGTGATGACCTCGCGGCTCACCGCGTCCTTCAGCGACGTCACCGCGATCGGCAGCGGATTCAGCCCGTGGTCGATCAGTGCGTCGGCCAGCGCGTCGAACACCGCCGTGTTGGCGGCCTGCCAGTGCGCGCGATAAAACAGGATCGCGACGACCGGCGCGCCGGGCGTCCAGCGCGATCGCCAGTCGTCGACGCTCGCGCGGTCGCGCGCCGGGTGATACAGCGCGGCGGCGGGCAGCGGCCGCGGCGGTTCGGGTTCGTCGCCGAAGCCGAACGTGTGAAACGCGATGCTGCGCAACAGCGCGTCGGCGTTGTGCACGCCGCCTTCGCGCAGATAGCGCCACCACAGCCGGCACAGCTCGGGCCTGACCGTGCTCTTCGCGACGAGGCTCGGGTCCTCCTGCAGGTCGCCCGAGAACATCGCAAGCTGCTGCCCGCGCTTCGATGCGAGCGACACGGCCTGCTCGATCCCGTACGGCCAGTACGCTTCGCCGCCGAGATGATCGATCACGACCGTCTTCGCGTGCCGCAGCACGTCGTCGACGTAGAAATCGACCGACGCCGGCTGGCGCAGGAACGTGACGTTCGCGAGCCGCACGCTCGGGAATCCTTCGGGCAAGTGCGGCACGACGCTCGCGAGCAGCGACAGCGTCGTGTCGGCCGAACTCAGGATCACGATGTCGGCCGGCTGCTGGTCGATCCGGACGACGCCCTGAGTATCGTCGACGAAGCCGCCCGGCGTGGTGCGCAGCAGATGCATCGTGCGTTACGCCTGTTGCGGCTCGGCCGCGCACGCGGCGTCGAACGCGCGTTGCAGCGCGGCCGCGTCGAGATCCTCGCCGATCAGCACGAAGCGGCTCGCGCGGGTTTCGCCGTCCTGCCAGCGGCGGTCGAAATAGCTGTCGAAGCGGCGGCCGACGCCCTGGATCACGAGCCGCATCGGCGCGCCGGGCAGCGCGGCGAAGCCCTTCGCGCGGTAAATCGTGTGCGCTTCGACGACACGTTGCAGCGCGGCGATGGTCGCTTCGCGCGTGCCGGCGTCGCCCGATACCACCACCGAATCGAAATCGTCGTGATGGTGATCGTGATCGCCGTCGTCGGCCGAGCCGTGATGGTCGTGACGCAGGTGGATCGTTTCCTCCGACGCCGATTCGAGGCCGAGCAGCAGCGCGAGGTCGAGCTCGCCGCGCGTCGCGCGCACGATCTTGACCTGCGGCGGGATTTCGTCGCGGATCGCGGCTTCGATCTGCGCGAACTCGCCGTCGCCGACGAGGTCGGCCTTGTTCACGATCACGAGATCGGCGGACGACAGTTGATCGGCGAACAGTTCGTGCAGCGGCGATTCGTGGTCGAGGTTCGGATCGGCGCGGCGCTGTGCGTCGACGGCCTGCGGGTTTTCCGCGAACTGGCCGCTCGCGGCGGCCGGCCCGTCGACGACGGTCACGACCGCGTCGACCGTGAAGCTGTTGCGGATCGTCGGCCAGTTGAACGCCTGCACGAGCGGCTTCGGCAGCGCGAGGCCCGACGTCTCGATCAGCACGTGATCGATGTCCGCGCGGCGCTCGACGAGCGCTTCCATCACCGGATAGAACTCTTCCTGCACGGTGCAGCACAGGCAGCCGTTCGCGAGTTCGTACAGCTGGCCCGTTGCCTCGCCCTGCGCGCCGTCGGCATCGTCGCAGCCGATCCCGCAGCCCTTGAGGATTTCGCCGTCGATGCCGAGCTCGCCGAATTCGTTGACGATCACCGCGATGCGGCGGCCTTCGGCGTGCTGCAGGATGTGGCGCATCAGCGTCGTCTTGCCGCTGCCGAGAAAGCCCGTGACGATCGTGACGGGCAGCTTGCGTAGGGTCATGGTAGGTCCGGTGTCGAAGAGGGAATCAGGACGGGATCGTCGCGTCGGCGGCGACGCGGCAATTCAGCGGGCGGTGCGCGGGAAGCTCGCCGCGTGATCCGCGCGGACAGCCGCGCGGCGGGCGGGACAACGAATCGGACATGGTGCTTCCTTGCGAACGGTCGACATCGTGAATGCCAACACGGCTGCCGCGTGCGTAGCCCGTGTCGCCTGCCGTTCGCCGTGCCGGCCCGGGCGCGTTCGCGCGGCGGGCGGATCGGGGCAAACAGCGGGAAACACCGGGCGTCGGGCCTGCGGCGGCCGTGGACGATGCGCCGCCTCCCCGCGGCGCTGAACCCCAACGTTTAGGCCGGTATCCGGGCTGACGAACACGCCGCTTCGCCTTCCCGGATACGCGCGGCATCCAGTGGCGGTCGTCCGCATGCGCGCGGCATGCGGCGAAGCGGCGCTGCGTGGCGCTTGCGCGCGACGCGTTCGCTTACCGTTGCGGGGGCAGCACAGGTTGGCTCGACTGCGGCGCAGGCAGGCTCCCTGTTTCCCGTTTAACTGCGCACGCCGGAGCGGCGCGCGCGAGCACCAAAACGCGTGCGAGTGTAGGCGGCGGTGCGGGGAGCGTCAAGGCGAGCGACCGGCGACGAACGCGAATGATTGTCGTTTTCAACTACACGAGATAGACTTCACCCGAGAACAACACGAACCACCGCGCAACGGCCATGTGAGGCAATCACTCAGTCATCCTCAAATTTCCATGTCGAAACGACAGATATCCGGGCGGCGTTTTCCTGTGCTGGCCCTGTCGCTGTGCTCGATTGCCGGCGTTGCTTCCTGCCCTGCCGCGGCGGCCGAGTTCGACGACGAACTGCCCGCGGTCGAGGTGCGCAGCCGCCGTCATCCGAATGATCCGCGTGCGGAAAGCGTGAGCACGGCGACCCGCACCGCGAGCGATCCGCGCGACGTACCGCAAACCATCGACAGCGTCTCGGTCGAGGAAACGCTGTCCTATGGCGGCCGCACGCTTGCCGACGCACTGGCCGGCGTGCCCGGTGTGTCGAATACGTCGGACACGCGCTTCGATTCGTTCCGCATTCGCGGCTTTTCCAGCGCGGGCGACTTGCTGCTCGACGGCATGCGCGACGATGCGCAATACGTACGCAGCCTCGGCAACATCGAACGCGTCGAGGTGCTGAAGGGGCCGGCTGCCGCGCTGTACGGGCGCGGCAGCGGCGGCGGCGTCATCAACCGGATCACCAAGCAGCCGTTGCCGGAAAACTTCGGACATGTGTCGGCGACGACCGGCAGCTACGGACGGCTCGGCGCGTCGGTCGATCTCAACCGGATGCTGTCCAGCGCGTGGAGCATGCGGCTCAATGCGGGACGCGAACACGCCGGCAGCTTCCGCGACCACGTCGACGGTACGCGTCAGTTCGTCGCGCCGTCGATCAAGTGGCACGACGCGCGGCGAAGCTGGCTGCTGCAGTTCGAATACGACACGTACCGACGCGTGCCCGATCGCGGCATGCCGGCGCCGGTCGCCGCAGTCGATGCGGCCGGCAAGCCGTTCGCGTTCTCGCTGCCGTCCGCGCCACGCGCAACCTTCTTCGGCGCGGCGGGCCGCGACACGATCCGCGACGAGACCATGAACTGGCGCTCGGTCTTCACGCATGCGCTCGACGGCGACTGGGAATTGCGCCATACGCTCGGCGTGCTGGATTTGCGCAGCACCTTCGACAATACCTACGTCACGCAAAGCTACGTCGCGAAGCCGCGCGACTACCGGCACGTGCAACGCGCACGCTACCTGCAGGACATGACGCAGCTCAACGTGCAGACCGGCGTCGAACTGGGCGGCAAGGTCGCGACCGGTCCGGCGCTGCATCACCTGCTGTTCGGCATCGAATACGGCTGGCAGAAGCGCACGCCGGCGCTCTGGCAGGCCGACGCGGCGCCGGTTCCGGTGACCGGACCGGATCGCTTCGCCCTCGTCGGCTCGACGCCGCGCCCGTACGCGATGAACCGTCACCGTGTCAGCGACTACGCGTTGTTCGCGCAGGATCGCGTCGACCTCGGGCGAGCGTGGAAGCTGCTCGGCGGCCTGCGCGCGGAACGTTTCGACGTCGATTCGACCAACGCGCTGAACGGTCTGCATGCGCGGCGCACGACGACGGCATGGAGCCCGCGGCTCGGCGTCGTATGGTCGCCGGTCGGCGCGCACAGCCTGTATGCGTCGTACAGCAAGAACTTCGCGCCGGTCGGCGGCGACCTGATCGGCATCACGCCCGACGCGCGCGGCAACGCCAACGATCTCGGCCCGCAATACACGCGCCAATACGAGATCGGCGTGAAAAGCGACTGGCGCGATGGCGCGCTGAGCACGACGCTCGCGCTGTTTCAGCTCGACCTGTACAACCGCCGCATCGCCGACCCGGTTCGCCCGGGCTTTTTCGACCTCACCGGCCTCGAACGCAATCGTGGCCTGGAACTGGGCGTCGCCGGCCGGCTCACGGGCGACTGGTTCGTCCGCGGCGGCATCGGCTGGCAACACGCGCGGGTGGTCGACGCCGAGCCGAAGTATGCGGGCAAGCGCTCGGCGGGCGTGTCGGCGTCGAACGGCAGCCTGTTCGTCAGCCATGCGCCGCTGCGCGGGTTTTTCGCCGAACTCGGGGTCGTGTACGAGGGCGCGCGTTACGCCGATCGCGACAACCTGCTCGAACTGCCCGCGTACCTTCGCTGGGACGGCAAGGCCGGCTATCGCACGCGCGACCTCGAGGTGACGCTGGCGGCCGTCAACCTGGCCGATCGCGACTACTACGCGAATGCGACGGGCCTCGCGCAGATCGTGCCCGGCGCGCCACGCACGTTCACGCTGACGGCGGCATACAAGTTCTGATCTCGCGGGCGGCGCCGGCGCCCCGCGCAGCCGCTCCGCCGGGCGGCTTGCGCGTTGCAGGCCTGTGCTATCGTATGCGCCGCGTTCGGTGCTCGCATGCGCATTCGGTGCATGCAGTTAAACGGGAAACAGGAGGCGGACATCCGCCCGGCCTGTGCTGTCCCCGCAACGGTACGCCGCCCGCGCCGCGCGCTTCCTCGCGCGTGCGCCCAGGCCGCCCGCGATGCCACTGCCCTTCGACCGGGCGGGAAGGCTGCGGTCTGGCAAGCGGCCAGCCCGGATACCGGCCGACGCAAGGGGCGAGCGCGCTGCTCGCCGAACGCCCGATCCGCGGGGGACGGACCGGGTGCGCATTCCCCCGCGTTCGCGCGGGTTTCGCCCGATCCGCCATGCACTGCCTGTCCGCCGGCCGCCGATGCGCCGCCCGCCTTTCCTGTTCCACTGTTTCGACACGGTGCGCGCCGTGCCGCGCGCGATGAGCCGCGCCTGGCTCGTCGGCGCCGGCCCCGGCGACGCCGATCTGCTGACGCTCAGGGCCGTGCGCGCGATCGGCGCGGCCGACGTGCTGCTCGTCGACGATCTCGTGAACCCCGACGTGCTGCGCCATGCGCGCGCCGATGCGCTGATCGAGCACGTCGGCAAGCGTGGCGGCCATGCGTCGACGCTGCAGGAAGCGATCGTCGCCGCGATGCTCGCGCACCTGCGCGCGGGCCGCAGCGTCGCGCGGCTCAAGGGCGGCGATCCGTTCGTGTTCGGCCGCGGCGGCGAGGAGCTGATCGCGCTCGGCGCGGCGGGCTTTCCGGTGGAAGTCGTCAGCGGCATCACCGCGGGCATCGCCGCGCCGGCCGCGCTCGGCATCCCGGTCACGCACCGCGGCGACGCGCAGGGCGTGATCTTCGTCACGGGCCACGGCGCGGGGGCCGACGAGCCCGACTGGCGCGCGCTCGCGGCCACACGCATGACGATCGTGGTCTACATGGGCATCCGCCGGCTCGACGCGATTGCCGCGGCGTTGCGCGACGGCGGCCTGCCCGGCGACACGCCGTGCGCGGCGATCGAGAACGCCACGCGGCCCGAACAGCGCCACGTCCACGCGACGCTCGATACGCTCGTCGCGCGCGTCGGCGAAACCGGCATCGGATCGCCGGCGATCGTCGTGATCGGCCGCGTCGCGGCGCTCGCCGACGATCCGGCGGTGCGTGCGGCGCTCGGCGGCCACGCATGATGCGCGTCGCGCTCGGTGTCGGTTTTCGCGCCGGCGTCACGGCCGCGCAACTCGATGCCGCGATCCGCGCCGCGCTCGCGCGCTATCCGGCCGCCGAACCGGCGCTCGTCGCGACGCTCGTCGACAAGGCTCGCGCCCGTGCGCTCCGCACGCTGTGCGCGCGCCGCGGCTGGCCGCTCGTCGCGTTCGACGCGGCGCAACTCGCGAGTCGTCCGGAACTGGCCGCGAGCGGCCCGTCGGACGCCGCGCTGGCCCGCTTCGGCATCGCGGGCGTGGCCGAGCCGTGCGCGCAGCTCGCCGCGCCGCATGGCCGGCTGCTCGGCCCCAAATCCATCCGGGACGGCGTGACGGTCGCGCTCGCCGGCCCGCTCTGAAAACCCTTGTTTCGCTTTCGACAGGACGATTCCCGATGAAGACCGATTCCGAATCCCATCAGCGGATGGCCGAACGCCGCCGCGCCGGCCACGAGAAAAAGCAGGCCGCCGCCACCCAGGAGAAAGGCCTGCTGATCGTCCACACCGGCAACGGCAAGGGCAAGAGCACGGCCGCGTTCGGGATGGCCGTGCGCGTGCTGGGCCACGGCATGCGGCTCGGTGTCGTGCAGTTCATCAAGGGGGCGCTGCATACGTCCGAGCGCGACTTCCTCGGCGCGGTCGCGGAATGCGATTTCGTGACGATGGGCGACGGCTATACGTGGAACACGCAGAACCGCGACGCCGACATCGCGACCGCGCGCAAGGGCTGGGACGAGGCGCGCCGGATGATCGAAAGCGGCGACTACCGGATGGTGATCCTCGACGAGTTGAACACCGTGCTCAAGTACGAATACCTGCCGCTCGACGAAGTGCTCGCCACGCTCGTCGCGCGTCCGGAGTCGGTGCACGTCGTCGTCACCGGGCGGCATGCGCCCGATGCGCTGATCGATGCGGCCGACCTCGTCACCGAAATGCGGCTCGTCAAGCATCCGTACAAGGAGCAAGGCGTGAAGGCGCAGCGCGGCGTGGAGTTCTGAGCATGCCGGCCTGCCCCGCGCTGTTCGTCAGCGCGCCCGCGTCCGGCCAGGGCAAGACGTCGGTGACGGCCGGCCTCGCGCGGCTGCACCGCCGGCTCGGCCGTCGCGTACGCGTGTTCAAGACCGGGCCCGATTTCCTCGATCCGATGCTGCTCGAACGGGCAAGCGGCGCGCCGGTGCATGCGCTCGACCTCGGGATGGTCGGCGAGGCCGGTTGCCGGGCGCTGCTTGCCGACGCCGCGCGCGACGCGGACCTGATCCTGATCGAAGGCGTGATGGGCTTGTTCGACGGCACGCCGAGCAGCGCCGATCTCGCGGCCGCGTTCGGCGTGCCGGTCGTCGCGGTGATTTCGGCGAAGGCGATGGCGCAGACGTTCGCGGCAATCGCGTTCGGGCTCGCACGGTTCCGGCCGGAGCTGCCGTTTCACGGCGTGCTGGCCAACCGCGTCGGCTCGGCGCGGCACGCTGAGCTGCTGCAACAGGCGCTGCCCGCGGATCTGCGCTGGCTCGGCCACGTGCCGGCCGATGCGGGCATCGCGCTGCCGGAGCGCCATCTCGGCCTGCATCAGCCGGCCGACATCGACGATCTCGACGCGCGGCTCGAGCGCGCGGCCGATGTGCTCGCGCAGACGGCGCTGGCCGAGTTACCGCCGGCCGTCGCGTTCGCGGAGCCGGACGTGGCCGCGCCGCTGCCGCGTGCGCTGGCCGGCAAGCGGATCGCGGTGGCGCGCGATGCGGCGTTTTCGTTCATCTATCCGGCGAATCTCGCATTGCTGGGTGCGCTCGGTGCGCAGTTGCGGTGCTTTTCGCCGCTTGCCGACGAACCCGTGCCCGACGAGTGCGACGCGCTGTTCCTGCCGGGCGGCTATCCGGAACTGCATGCGGCGACGCTGGCGGCGAATGCCGCGGCCGCACGGACGATTCGCGCGCATGCGGCCGCTGGCCGCCCGATCGTCGCGGAATGCGGGGGGATGGTGTATCTGTGCGAATCGCTGACCGACGTGGACGGCTTGACGACGCCGATGCTCGGCGTGCTTCGGGGCCATGCGACGATGCAGCGCCGGTTCGTGGCGCTCGGCATGCAGCAACTCGATACGCGCACCGGACCGATGCGCGGACATACGTTTCACTATTCGCGGCTGGAAACGCCGCTTGTGCCGGTCGCGACCGCCGCCCGCCCCGACGGCGAGGCCGGCAGCGGCGAAGCCGTCTATCGCAGCGGCGCGATCGTCGCGACGTACATGCACATGTACTGGCCGTCGAATCCGGCTGCGGTCGTGGCGTTGTTCAGCGGGGAAGCGTTCTAGACCGATCGGTGCCGTGTCCGCGTCGACGTGGCGCAATGCTGTCGGTATCGAGCAGCGCTTTGCAGCGATTACGGCATCCGACGTGCGCGGCTACAGATGTCGTTCGATGTCCATCGGTTGATGCGGGACACGGGTGACGTCGAGGGTTTCATCCGTTTCGCGACTCCAAAGCGGGGCCGATAGTCGGCCCGATGCCGCATGTCTCGCATCCCCAGTCACACCAGAAACGCCTCGGCCAACTTCACCCAGTACGACGCGCCGCTCGGCAGCGCCGCATCGTTGAAGTCGTAGCCGGGGTTGTGCACCATGCAGCCGCCCTCCCCGTCGCCGTTGCCGATGATCAGGTAGCAGCCCGGCCGCTTCTCGAGCAGGAACGCGAAATCCTCGCTGCCGGTGAGCGGCACCATGCCGTCGATCAGGTTGGCTTCGCCGACCCATTCACGGGCAACGCCGCGCGCGAACGCCGTCATCTCCGCATCGTTCACGAGCACCGGATAGCGGCGCTGGTAGTCGATCGTCGCGCTCGCGCCGAACACGGCCGCCTGCGCATGCACGACCTCCTTGATGCGCGTTTCGAGCAGGTCGCGCACGTCGGGCTTCAGCGCGCGCACCGACAGGCGCATCTGCGCGCGATCGGGGATCACGTTCGGCGCTTCGCCCGCGTGGATCGCGCCGACCGTGATGATCGCCATGTCGAGCGGCGACACGTTGCGCGACACGATCGTCTGCAGCGCCAGCACGATCTGCGCGCACACGACGACCGGATCGATCGCCCGATGCGGCACCGCGCCGTGGCCGCCGCGGCCCTGCACGTCGATGACGACGGTATCCGACGACGCCATGAACGAGCCCGGCAGAAAGCCGAATTTGCCGGTCGGGAAGCCCGGCATGTTGTGCATCGCGAAGATCGCGTCACACGGGAATTGCTCGAACAGCCCTTCGTCGAGCATCTTCTTGGCGCCGCCGAGCCCTTCCTCGGCCGGCTGGAAAATCAGGTTCAGCGTGCCCGAGAAGCGGCGTTCGCGCGCGAGGTGCTTCGCGGCCGCGAGCAGCATCGCCGTATGGCCGTCGTGGCCGCATGCGTGCATCTTGCCCGCGATCGTGCTCTGGTACGGCAGGCCCGTCGTCTCGTGGATCGGCAGCGCGTCCATGTCGGCGCGCAGGCCGAGGCGCCGCTTGCCGTCACCGACTTTCAACTGGGCGACGACGCCGGTGCCGCCGAGCCCGCGATGCACGGTGTAGCCCCACGACTGCAACTGCTCCGCGACGAGATCGCCCGTCGCGAATTCCTCGAAACCCAGCTCGGGATGGGCGTGGATGCGGTGCCGGATCTCGATCATTTCGTCGGCGAGGCCTGCGGGGATCACGCTGTGCGTCACGGTGTCGTCTCCTGATGTGCGATGGGGAACATGCAGGCAACGATAGTCGATTCGACGGCAACCGGGCAGACGGAAAGTCGTCGTGGTGGCAACTCATGGTTGCTACCTGTTGCAAGGCCGCGCACGCCGTCGCATCGACGCCGCGCGCCCCGCCCCGTCACGGCAACCGGAAGGTGTCGAAGAACGTATCGCGCTCGATCACCGTGAGCGCCGCGCGCTTGTGCGGGAAATCGAATTCCTTCAGCGTGTAGAACCCGAGCCGGTGCATGTACGCGATATGCCGCACGTGATCGACGCGCGGCTCGCCGACGAGCCGCTGCGTACGCGGTTCGTCGACGAACATGTAGTGCAACACCCCGCTCCACCATGCGTGCAGCTTGCCGGCGCTCTGGAAACGCGAATCGCCGATCAGCAGGTGCAGCCCGCGATCGTAGTCGTGCGCGTCGTAGAACGGCGCGAGGCGGTCCTCCTTCGCCCAGTAGAACTCGAAATAGCCGAACGGCGTGTCGTCGAAATAGCCGATCATCGGGTGCATGTGCGGATCGGCCAGCCGTTCGGCCAGATACGCCGCGTGCTCGTCGCGCGTGCCGCGCTGGTCCCAGAAATGCGCGACGCGGTCGAGGTTCATCCAGCCGCTGAACAGGTCCGCGTGGGCGTCGATGTCGACGGTGCGCAGGCTGAACGTCATCCCGACCTGCGGCATGCTGCGCGCATAGATCTCGCCGGCCGGCGACGGCGGCCGCACCGGATGCCGATGGCCGTTCGTGATCGCGTAGCGCAGCGGCATTCCGCCCGACGCGGGCGCCTTCAGCCACGGCCGCGGGTTCTGCCAGAACGTCGTGCGCGACACGGTGAGCCGCAGCGTGTCGCCCGCGACCTGCGCGCCGTCGATCACGCCTTCGCGCACCGCCCGCGCGACGTACGATGCGACGGCCGTCGCATCGGCGCCGCCGAGCGGCACCGAGATCGTCGCCGCGTCGTGCCGCGTGTCGGTGTTGAACAGCGCGACGAACGTCGCGAGCAGCGCGTCCGGCGCGTCGTCGGGCCGCCACGCGTCGAGCGCATGCTCGACGACGACCGCCGCCTGCCCGCGCGCGGCGCTGTCGAGCGCCGCGGCCACTTCACCTTCGACGGCGTCGGCTGCGCCGGCCGGTTTCGTCAGCGTGTCTTGCATCAGCATGCTCCCGCGTCATGGCGATCGGCGAGGACGTGCAGCCCGCGCTCGAGCGCCGGAAACAGGCTGCGCTGGAAGTTGTTCCAGCGCAGTTCGAGAATCGTGTCGTCCGGCGCGATCGGCGTGTCGAGCACGTCGCAGATCACCTCGCCGGAATCGATACCGTTGTCGACGTAGTGGAACGACGCACCCGTCATCGTCACGGGTTCGATCGACGACGTCGCGCCGGTGGCCCAGTCGACCCGTTCGCCGCGCGCACCGTGCAGCGCGTCGAGCGTCGCCCATGCGCCGCGCCGCTGGTACGGCGAACCGTCGGCCGTGATGCCCGGGTGGATGTTCGCGATGCGCCGGTGAAAACGCGCGCCCGGCCGCACGAGTTCGTCGAGGATCACGAGCAGCCCGTCGAGCACGACGATGTCGGCGTCGAGTTCGAGCAGGCGCTCGAGCAGGCGGCGCTCGAACGCCTGTTTGCCGGCCACGCGCTCACGTGCGTCGCGCGGCAGCCGCCGGTACGTCGACGGGATCGAACAGAACAGCGTGTCGACCGGCCGGCCCTGCACCGTCAGGCCTTCCGGCAGGATCCACGGGCGGCCCGGCGTGCGTGCGAACCCGTAGTCGGCCACTTTCGCGCGGTCGGCGGGCGAACCTTCGTCGTCGTCGACGATCACGCCCTGGAGCGTGTAGCGTTCGCCGAGCGGCGAATCGTTCAGGCGCTCGACGAGGAATTCGAGCGGCGCCTTCATGTAGCGCGTGCCGCCGCGATAAGCGACCGGCTGGCCGGCGCGATCGGCCGCGCCGTTGCGCAGCGACTGGATGTAGACGAGATTTTTCTTCGGCATGGATGCGTCGTGGAAAAAGCGGACGACGGCGCCGCGGCCCACCTGCACCGGCCGCGAGGCCGGCCGGCGCGCCGCGGCGCGCGACGTCACCAGTTGTATTTCGCGGTCGCGATCACGGTGCGGTCGGTCCCGAAAATGCAGACGTTCATCGACTGGCAACCGCTGATGTAGTGGCGATTGAACAGGTTCGTCCCGTTCACCGCGAAGCGCCAGTTACGCGTGTCGTAATGCACGCCCGCGTCGAACAGCGTGACGCTCGATACCGTCAGCGAGTTGTCGGCCGCACCGGCCGACGCGCTCTGGTAGCGAATGCCGCCGCCGAGGCCGAAGCCGGCGAGCGGCCCCGTGTGCCAGGTCCAGTCGGTCCACAGCGACGCCATCTGGCGCGGCCGCGGAATGTCGACCGGCCAGTTGTTCAGCGAGACGTCGTTGGCCTGGATGACCTTCACGTCCTGGTAGACATAGGACGCGACCACCGACAGGTTCGGCGTGACCTTGCCGGTCGCGCTCAGCTCGATCCCGCGCGAGCGCACCTCGCCCGACTGCACCGACTTCGTGCCGCCCGGATCCTGGCTCGGCAGCGCCGGCGTGATCCCGTTGGTCTGGTTGATCTGGTAGATAGCCGCGTTCAGCATCAGGTTCTTGCCGGGCGGCTGCCAGCGCAGGCCGGCTTCGATCTGCTTGCCGCGCGTCGGTTGCGGCAGCCCGCCGCCGAGCAGGTTCACGCCGATCAGCGGATTGAACGACGTCGCGTAGCTGATGTACGGCGACAGCCCGTAATCGCCCTGGTACGTGAGGCCGACGCGGCCGGTGAACGCCGTGACGTCCGCCTTCGTCGACGTACCCGCCGCGCGGTCGTCCTGCCGCATGTTGACCCAGTCCTCGCGGCCGCCGAGCGTCAGCGTCCAGCGGTTCCACTTGATCTGGTCCTGCGCGTACAGCCCGAACGTGTTCATCGTCGTGTACGTGTTGGTGCGGCTCGTGGCGTCCGGGTCCGAGAACACGCCCATCGTGACGGGCGTATACACCGGGTTGTAGAGGTTCAGCGTCGGCGCGGCGGCGAGCCATTCGCTGTCGGTCGCGGTTTGCCGGTTGTACTGGAAGCCGAGCAGCAGCGTATGCTGCAGCGGGCCCGTCGCGAAGCGGCCCTCGAGGTTGTTGTCGATGTCGAAGCGGCTGTAGTTCATCTGGAACAGGCCGGCCCAGCGCGATACGTCGGTCAGGCTATCGCCGGCGAAGCCGTTGGCGAACACCGACGCATTGTCGAGCGACAGGTGCATCAGGCGCGTGTTCTGACGGAACGTCCAGGCCGGCGTCAGGTTGCGCTCGAACTGGTAACCGATCGACCACTGCTTCTTGCGGTAGTAGTTGAAGTTGCCGTCGCCTTCGTAGATGTCCTTGTTGATCTGGCCGTTCGGGTTCGGCAGCACGGTGCCCTGCGCGGGCAGGAAGTTCGACGAGATGTCGCCCCAGTCCTGCAGGTAGGTCGCGGACAGCGTCAGCGACGTATCGGCGTCCGGGCGCCAGCGGAACGACGGCGCGAGCGCGACGCGCTGGTCGTTGTTCGGACCGGTCATCGCGTTGCCGTCGCGCGCGACGCCGACGAACCGGTACGCATACTTGCCGTCCGGGTCGAGCTTGTCGCCGACGTCGATCATGAACTGCTTGCGCGCGTAGTTGCCGATCTGCACACCCGCTTCGCGCACGCGCTCGCCGTCGGCGAGCTTGGTGTGCACGTCGATGATCGCGCCCGGATCGCCCGCGCCGTACAGCACCGAGGTCGGCCCGCGCAGCACGCTGATGCTGTCGATCATGTACGGATCGACGCGCCAGCTCGCGAGGTTGATCGTGTTCGGCACCTGCAGCCCGTTCACGTAGGCGGTCGGCGTGAAGCCGCGCAGCGCCGCGTACCAGTCGGAGCGGTTGTCCGAACCGTACGACGAGAAGCCCGGCACGTAGCGCAGCGCCGCGTTCACGTCGGTGGCGCCGGTCATCTCGATCTGCTGCGCGGTGACGACGTTGATCGTCTGCGGGATCTCGTTGAGCGGCGTGTCGGTCTTGGTGCCGGTCGTGCTGCGCTTCGCGACGAGCCCGACCGTGCCGTCTCCTGCCGAGGCCGCGTTGACGGTGATCGCCGGCAGCGTGCCGTTTTGCGCGCCGGTCGACGGATTCGTCGTCGCGCCGTTTTGCGCACTGCTGGCCGACGCCGCGGCGCCCGCGTTCACGGCCGGCGCCGTCTGGGCGTATGCGTGCCCTGCCGCCGCCGTACCGAACGCCACGCTTGCCGCGGCTGCGATCGCACGCAAACGCGTGCCTGTTGCCCACTCCATCTTCTTCTGCTCCAGTTTTTTCATGCGGTCTCCGACCGCGCCTTTGTCAAAGAGCGAAAGCCATCCGGCCTGCGCTCACCCCGTTATTCAGTCGTTTTTCGTGCGTGGCCCGGGCCGCACCTTCATCGTGCGCGGGCGCGATCCCGTTTTCGAGCGACGCGCAGATTTCGTCCGCACGGCGCGCCAGGACCGACAGCAGCGTGTCGGACAGGCCGTGGCTGTCTTCGCAGCAGCCTTGCAGGTAGATGCGCGGCGCGAAGTGCTCGGGCGTCGCGAGCAGGTAGTCGCGCGTCACGTCGCCGCGCGTGAGCGCGTCGCCCAGATGCGGCGCGAGCCCTTCGAGCAGCGCCGAATGCGTGTCGCGGCGGTAGCCGGTCGCGAGCACGAGCGCGTCGAAGCGCTCGACGCGCGTGGCGCCGCTCATCCGGTCGCGCAGCGTCAGCTCGATACGGCCGTCGGCGGTGCGCACCGCGGCCTCGATCGCGCTGTTCGCGAGCAGCGCGTGACGCGGCGTGCCGTCGATGCGCTGCAGGTACAGCATTTCGTAGATCTGTTCGATCAGCGGCCGGTCGACCACCGCGTAGTTCGTGTCGCGATAGCGCTCGAGCAACGCGCGACGCGCGTCCTGCGGCTGCGCGTAGACGACGTCGGTGAATTCGGGGCTGAAGATTTCGTTGACGAACGGGCTGTCGTCGGCCGGTTTCAGGGCGCCGGCGCGCATCACGAGGTTCGCGTCGACGTGCGGGAAACGGCGCGCGAGGTCGATGAACACCTCGGCCGCGCTCTGCCCCGCGCCGATCACCGCGACGCGGCGGCGCTCGCCGTCGGGCGACGCGACGAGCCGGTCGATGTCGGTCAGGTACGACGACGAATGGATCACGCGGTCGCGGCCGAGCGCGGCGAACGCATCGGGAATCGCCGGCGTGCCGCCGACGCCGACCGACAGCGCGCGCGTGACGCGCTGGCGCTCGTGGCCGGCCGCGTCGCGCGACAGCACGCGCAGCGCGTCGATCCTCGCGCCGTCGCCGCGCACCGGCTCGATTCCCAGCACCGTCTCGCTATAGTGGACGCGATCGTCGAACGCGTCGGCTACCCAGCTCAGGTAGTCGTGGAATTCGACGCGGGTCGGATAGAAGTTCTTCAGGTTGACGAATTCGTTCAGCCGGCCGCGTTCGAACAGGTAGTTGATGAACGTGTAGCGGCTTTTCGGATCGCGCATCGTGACGAGATCCTTCAGAAACGAGATCTGCATCCGGCAGTCGTCGAGCAGCATCCCGCGATGCCAGCCGAATGCCGGCTGACGCTCGACGAAGCAATGGGCGAGCGTGTGCGCGCCGCCGCGCTCCGCGAGGCGCACGGCCAGCGCCAGATTCGACGGCCCGAAGCCGACGCCGATCAGGTCGAATACGGTTTCTCTCTGCATGTCTCAGCTCCCTTGTCGGTGAATCCGGCCCGTCAGACGTGACGGCCGGAGAAGAACGTCTCGCGCAGCGTGCGCATCCACAGCGGCCGCGCGTCGGCCAGCGCGAGACGGCGCTGCCGCGCGAAGCCATGCCGCGCGAGATGGTCGGCAACCCGCGTGTGGCCGGCCGGCACGGCACAGCCGACCGCTTCGGTACGCAGGTCGTCGAGAAACAGGTAATGCACGACGGACGGCAGCCAGCCGGCCACGCGGTGCGGGCCGCGCCAGCGCGACTCGCCGACCAGCATCCGCAGCCCGCGGTCGTAGTCGCACGCCGCGACGTGCGGCCCGAGCGCGTCCTCCTTCAGCCAGAACGCCTCGAAATACGCGAACGGCTCGCCGTCGAAACAGCCGATCAGCGGCGTCACATGCGGATCGGCTTCCTGCGGCTGCCGGTCTTCCGCGCCGCGTTGCGCGGGCGGTGCGCCCGGCCAGCCGTCGCGCACGCGCGGCTCGTCGAACCAGCGGGCGAGCCGCTCGGCGTCCTCCGCCGGCTGCCAGCCGCGCAGCGTGAAGCGCACGCCGAGCGCCGGCAGGTCGCGCGCGTAGACCTCGCCGCGCGGCGCGGGCGGCCGGCGCGGATGACGCCGGCCGTCGGTGATCGTCGGCAGCGTCGCGCACGGCAAATGCAGACCGACGCGCCACAGGTCGGCCTGTTGCGCCCAGCCATCGCGCAGGCAGCGGCCGCCGTCGGCGAGCACGCCGCTCGCACGCAGCGCGTCGAGCGCGACGGCCGGCCAGGCGGCCGGGTCGAGCCGGATCGCCGCGTGGCACGCGCTGTCCGAAAACGCCGCGGCCAGTGCGGCCAGCAGCGCCCGCCGCTGGTCGGCCGGCGCCGCGCGATGGTTGTAGGCGACGAGGCGCAGCGCGCCGTCGTCGCCGAGCTGCGCGCGCAGCAACTGCGCGCCGATGCCGTCGCCGTGCGCGACGCGGATTTCCGCGCCGTCGCGCACGGCGAACAGGCCGTCCGCGAACGCGAGGCGGTAGGTATCGAGCATCGTGAATCCGTCCGGACGGACTTCAGCCAGCATGGCGCGCCTCCTGTCCCGTTTCCGCCTGGGCGTCGAGCCGCGCGCCGAGTGCCGCGAGCGTCGGCGCCGCGAACACGTCGGCGACCGCCAGCGCATGACCGGCGCGGCCGGCCGCGTCGACGAAGCGCACGACGTCGAACGACGTCGCGCCGGCTTCGAACAGATCCGCATCGGGCTCGGGAGCGGCCGTCGCGAACGTGTCCGACCACAGCGCGGCGAGCACGGCGGCTGCATGCGACGGCATGGCGTCGGGCCGCGTTACCGCGTTGACGTGGGCGCCGAACGCAGCCTGCTCGGCTGCACGGGCATCAGGCGCGCCGAGCGCCGCTTCCGACGCGCCGGCGAAACGCGCGACTTCGTCGTGGTACAGCTCGACGAGCGCCTCGACGAAGTCGCGCGCGAGCAGTTCGTCCGCATACGAGAACGCGGCGCTCACGCGGCCGTCCGGATGCTCGACGACGTCCAGCTCCAGCGTGAACACGACGCGATGGCGCACGTCGTCGAATTCGGTCAGCGACAGGCCGGCCCAGTCGCGTGCGGCGGCACCGGTCGGGCGCAGGTAGTTGAACATCACCTGGAACAGCGGATTGGCCTGCGCGGCGCGCGGCGCACGCAGCGCGGCCACGACGTCGGCGAACGGCACGTCGGCATGCGCATACGCGGCGAGCGCCGTGTCGCGCACCTGCGCGAGCACGTCCGCGCGGCGCGCGGCCGGGTCGATCCGCGTGCGCACGACGACCGAGTTGATGAACAGGCCGAGCGCCGCGCGGGCCGCGTCGCCGGTGAGCTCGCGCGTCGACGCGAGCACGCCGACCGGCTGGTCGGCCACGCCCGTCGCGCGGAACAGCGCGGTGTTGAGCGCCGCGTGCAGCAGCATCGGCAGCGTCGCGTGCGAGGCCGACGCGGCGTCGCGTGCCGCGCGAATCAGCTGCGCATCGAATTCGAACGCGATGCGGGCCGCGCGCCATTGCGGCACCGCCGGCGCGTCGGCGCGCTGTGGCAGCACGCGCGACGGCAGATCGGCGAGCGCATCGCGCCAGTACGCGACACGCGCCGGATGGCACGGCGCGGGGAGCACGAGCGGGACGGCCAGTTGGACGGCCGGTCGGACGGCCGGCTGATCGGCTTCGTCGGCCGGCACGGCGCTGCCTTGCACGCGGGCGACATAGCGGGCGCGCACCGCGTCGAGCCACAGCTCGATCGATTCGCCATCCGACACGATGTGGTGGATCGTCACCGACAGCACGTGATCGTCCGCCGCGAGCCGCAGCACGCGGGCGCGCCACAGCGGTGCGTCGGTCGCGAGGTCGAACGGCGCGAGCGCATCCTCATCGGTCAGCGCGGCCGCGCGGGCCAGTGCATCGGCTTGCGTCGACAGGTCGATCACCGGCAGCGCGACGGCAACGTCTGCGTCGATCCGTTGGCCCGGCAGCGCGCCGTCGCGGACGACGAGCCGTGCCCGCAGCGCCGGATGCCCGGCTGCCACCTCCGCGAACGCGGCGCGCAGCGCATCGACATCGAGCGGCCCGCGCACGCGCAACGCAACCGGAATGTTGTACGCGGCGCTGTCCGGCTGCGCGCGCCACAGGAACCACAGGCCGAGCTGCGCGGGCGACAGCGGCCACACGCCGTGGGCGTCCGGTTTGACCACGGCGACGCCTGGCGCCGTGGCGCCGGTATGCGCGGCGCGCGGCGCATCGGCCACCTGCCGCGCGTATTGCGCGAGCACGGGCGCCTCGAACAGCGCACGCACCGGCACGTCGCGGCCGAGCCGTTCGGCCACGCGCGTCGCGACACGCACGGCCGCGAGCGAATGGCCGCCGAGATCGAAGAAGTGATCGCCGCGGCCGACGCGTTCCAGGTTCAGCACGTCGCACCAGATCGCCGCGAGCGCGGCTTCGTCGCCGTCGTGCGGCGCCTCGTACGCGCGTTCGACACGCACCGGCGCCGGCAGCCGCGCACGGTCGACCTTGCTGTTCGCGTTGCGCGGCAGCGCATCGAGCACGATCAGTTGCGCGGGCACCATGTAATCGGGCAGCGTGCGGCGCAGGTGCGCGTCGAGCGTCGCGGCTTCGACCGGCTGCGCGGCCGCCTGCGCCTCCGCGGTCAATTCGACATACGCGACGAGCTGCGCGAGCGCGCCCTGTCCGTGCACGACCGCGCAGGCTTCGCGCACCGCGTCGTGCGCGGCGAGCTGCGCTTCGATTTCGCCGAGTTCGATGCGCAGGCCGCGCAGCTTCACCTGGTGATCGACGCGGCCGATGAAATCGAACACGCCGTCCGCGCGGCGCCGCACGAGGTCGCCGGTACGGTACAGCCGCGCGCCCGGCGCGCCGTACGGATCGGGCACGAAACGCTCGGCCGTCAGCGCCGGGCGATCGAGATAGCCGCGCGCGACGCCGATGCCCTCGCCGCCCAGGTACAGTTCGCCGATCACGCCGACCGGCAGCGGATGCAGCCGCGCGTCGAGCACGTGCGCGGTGCGCGCGCCGACCAGCGTGCCGATCGGCAGATACGCGGCATCGCCGAGTTTCGCGAGATCGTCGCCGGGCCGGAACATCCACAGCGTCGGCGTGATGACCGTTTCGGTCGGGCCGTAACCGTTGACCACGCGCACGTTCGGCAGCGCGCGGCGCAGCATCGCGAACGCCTCGCGCGACGTCGCCTCGCCGCCGACGGTCAGCGAACGCAGCGTCGGCGGTGCGCCGTGCGCGAGCGCCCATTCGGCGAGCTGTGCCGCGCAGCCGGGCGGCACGTAGGTCATCGTCACGCCGTCGCGCATCATCATCGCGCAGGTCTGCGCGGGCGGCCACAGCACGTCGGCCGTCACCGACACCGCGGCGCCCGACATGTATTGCGAAAACCAGCCTTCGTGCGCGCCGTCGAAATTGACCGACTGAAACAGCAGGAACACGTCGTTCTCGCCCGCGCCGTAGCGCTCGGCGATCGCCGCGCAATGCAGGGCGAACGACGCGTGGTCGACGATCACACCCTTCGGCTTGCCGGTCGAACCCGACGTGTAGATCGCATACGCCGCATGGCCGGGCAGCACGTCCGGCAGCGCGACGTGCGCGGCTTCGTCGAGTGTATCGATTGCGTCCGCGCGCCACACGCGCAGTTCCGGCAATTCGGGCAACGACGCGGCGCTCGCGCCGTCGGTCAGCACGTGCGCGATGTTCGCATCGCCGACGATCTGCGCGAGCCGTTCGCGCGGATGCGCCGGATCGAGCGGCACGAACGCGGCGCCCGACTTCAGCACCGCGATCAGCGCGACGAGCAGGTCGACCGAACGCTGCAGCGCGACGCCGACGCGCATCTCGGGCCGCACGCCGGCCGCCACCAGATGGCGCGCGAGGCGCGCCGCGCGGGCATCGACTTCGCCGCGCGTCAACGCGCGATCGACGTCGGCGACGCCGCGTGCGTCGGGCCGTGCGTGCGCATGCGCGGCGATGCGTGCATGCACCGGCACGAACGGCTCGGCATCGGTCGCGCCGGCCGGCGCGTTCCATGCGAACAGCTGCGCACGTTCGTCGGCCGGCAGCCAGTCGAGATCGCCGATCGGCAGGTCGGGACGCGCGAGCGCATCGGTCAGCAGCGTGACGAAGCGCGCGGCCAGCCGTGCGATCGCGTCCGCATCGAACAGGTCGAGCGCGTAGATGAAGGCGGCGTCGAAGGTGCCGTCCGGCGTCGCTTCGACGGACAGCGTCAGGTCGAACTTCGCGGACGGCGTGCCGGACGGCAGCAACGCGGCCGACGCCGCGCCGAGCGCCGGCAGCGCGCGGCGTTCGCCATACGCGGCCATCACCTGGAACAGCGGATGGTGGCTCGCGCTGCGCGGCACGCCGAGCGCGTCGACCACCTGTTCGAACGGCACGTCCTGGTGCATCTGCGCGTCGACGAGCGCGCGCTGCGTGCGTTCGACCAGCGACGAGAAATCGCCGTGCGCGGGCACGTCGACGTCGATCGCCAGCGTGTTGACGAAGAAGCCGATCAGGCCGGCGACTTCCGCGCGCTCGCGGTTCGCGGCCGGCACGCCGACGCAGATCCGCGCGTCGCCGGTCGCGCGCGCCAGCAGCGCATCGAGCGCGGCGAGCAGCACCGCGAACGGCGTCGCGCCGGATGCGGCCGCGAACGCGCGCAGCTGCGCGCCGAGGCGCGCGTCGAGCAAAAACACATGACGCGCGCCGCGCGCACTGCGCCGGGCCGGCCGGGCGCTCGCGCCGGGCAGCGTCAGCACACCGCGCTGCGGATCGAGCCGTTCGCGCCAGAACGCGAGCTGACGGTCGCGCTCGCCGGCATCGAGCCAGCGGCGCTGCCACAGCGCGTAGTCGGCATACTGGATCGGCAACGGCGCGAGCGGCACCGGTTCGCCCGACGCATACGCACGATAGAACGCGGCGAGTTCGGACAGCATCACGCCCGACGACCAGCCGTCCGACACGATGTGATGGACGGTCAGCGCGAGCCAGTGATGCGTCGCGTCGAAGCGCACCAGATGCGCGCGCACGAGCGGCGCCGTGCCGAGATCGAACGGTTCGGCCTCGTCGGCCGTCGCGACGGCTTCCGCGCGCGCTACGCGTTGCGCGTCCGGCAACGCTTCGAGATCGGTTTCGCGCCACGGGCAGCGCAGCGGTGCGTGGATCGTCTGCGCGACGCCGTCCTGCGCTTCGTCGAAAGTCGTACGCAGCGCTTCATGGCGCGCGATCAGTGCGTCGCACGCGAGGCGCAGCGCATGTACGTCGAGCGGGCCCGTCAGCGCCAGGCGCTCGGTGATGTGATACGCGTCCGGCGCATCGATCAGCCGCGCGTGCAGCCACAGCCGCGTCTGCGCGAACGACGCCGGCACGCGGTCGGTACGCGGCGTGCGCGGCGGGATCGGCAGCACGCGAAAGTCGATGCCGGCCGCGCCGAGTTTGTCGATGAAGACCGCGCGCTGCGCGTCGGGCAGTTGCGCGAAACGCGTCGCGAGCGCGAGCCAGTCGGGTTGCACCTTCGTCATCCGTCGTCCTTATTGGGTTTCCAGTTCGCCGAGCAGCGCGTCGATCGCGCTCGCCGCATCGGTCGCGCCGCGTGCCGCGCAGGCCGCGTCGATCGCTTCCGCGCAGCGCGCCAGCGTGCGCGTGTCGAACAGCGTGCGCAGCGGCAGCGCCAGGCCCCAGTGCAGGTTGGCCTGCGCGTGGGCCTGCGTCGCGAGCAGCGAATGGCCGCCGAGCAGGAAGAAATCGCCGTCGCGGCCGATCGCGTCCACGTGCAGCACGCGTTGCCAGATGTCGGCGAGCGCGCGCTCGGTGTCGGTCGCGAGTTCGACGGCGTCGGCCGCTTCACGCACCGGCGCGGGTAGCGCATGGCGATCGCACTTGCCGTTCGGCGTGACCGGCAATGCGTCGAGCTCGATCAGCTGCGACGGCACCATGTACGCCGGCAGTTGCGCGCGCAGCGCGTCGAGCAGCGCCGCACGGTCGAGCGGGCCGGCCTCGCCGCGGGCGACATAGCCGATCAGTTGCTCGTCGCGCACGATCACGACCGCATCGTTGACGCCCGGCGCCGCGCGCAGCAGCGCCTCGATCTCGCCCGGCTCGATCCGCTGGCCGCGCAGCTTCACCTGCGTGTCGACCCGGCCGAGGTAGTCGAGCGCGCCGTCCGCGCGCCGGCGCGCGAGGTCGCCGGTGCGGTACATGCGGGCGCCCGGCACGAACGGATCGGGTACGAACCGCTCGGCGGTCAGCGCGGGACGGCCGAGATAGCCGCGCGCGAGGCCCGCGCCCGCGAGATACAGTTCGCCGGTCGCGCCGGCCGGCACCGGCTGCCACGCGGCATCCAGCACGTGCAGTTGCAGGTTCGCGATCGGATGGCCGATCGGCACCGCGACCGCTTGCGCGTCGTCGGGCCCGCAGGTCCAGTGCGACACGTCGATCGCGGCCTCGGTCGGCCCGTACAGGTTCACGAGCGTCGCGTTCGGCAACAGGCGCGCCATCTTCGCGACGAGCTCGGGCGCCAGCGCCTCCCCGCTCGCGACGATCAGGCGCACGCTGTCGCATTGCGCGGCGGCCGAGAAATCGTCGAGATGCGCGGCGAACGCGGCGAGCATCGACGGCACGAAATGCAGCACCGTCACGCCGTGCGCGTGGATCGCGGCAGCCAGACGCGCCGGATCGCGGTGGTCGCCGGGCGCGGCGATCGCGAGCTTCGCACCGATCGCGAGCGGCCACACGAATTCCCACACCGACACGTCGAAGCCGAACGGCGTCTTGTGCAGCACGACGTCGTCGCCCGTCAGCCGGTACGCATGCTGCATCCACGCGATCCGGTTCGCGAGCGCGCCGTGCGTGTTGCCGGCGCCCTTCGGCTTGCCGGTCGAGCCGGACGTGTAGATCAGGTACGCGAGCTGCGCGTCGTCGATCGCCGCGGTTTCATCGGCGATATCGCCCGCTTCGTCGGCCAACAGATCCGCGACCGTCAGCAGCTGTGTATCGGCGCCCTCGCCCAGCGCGGCCTCGACCTGCTCGCGCAGATGCGCCTGCGTGATCGCGACGGCCGGCCGCGCGTCGCGCAGCAGGTATGCGATGCGCTCGGCCGGATAGTCGGGATCGACCGGCAGGTACGCGGCGCCGGCCTTCAGCACGCCGACGAGCGCCATCACCATGTCGAACGAACGCTCGACGCACAGCGCGACCGGTGTGTCGGGCCGCACGCCGCGCCGGCGCAGCGCGGCCGCGATGCGCGACGTGGCGGCGTCGAGTTCGCGATAGGTCGCACGCTGCACGCGGCCGTGAGTGTCCGCGTACTCGAGTGCGATCGCGTCGGGCGTCGCGCGTGCCGCATCGACGAATTGCAGGTGCAGCGGCTGCCGTTGCCCGGGCGGCCAGGTCCGCGCGGTGTCCTGCGCACGTACCAGCGCGTCGCGGGTCGCCTCATCGGCGATCGACAACGTGCCGAGCCGCGCGTCCGGCGTGCGGGCCAGCGCATCGAGCGCGCAGGCAAACGCGCGATGCCAGGTCTCGACTTGACGCGCATCGACGCGTGCGGTGTCGTACCCGTAGTCGATCGTCAGTTCGGCGCCGCTCTCGATCACGAGCGTCAGCGCGAAATCGGTCGCTTCGATGCTGCGCACGCCGCTCAACGCCAGCGCGCGCGGATCGGCGTCGCGCACCGACTCGTCGACCGGATAGTTCTCGAACACGACCAGCGTGTCGAACAGTGCGCCGCCCGACCCGCGCGCCCAGCGCTGGATGTCGGCGAGCGGCGTGTGCGCGTGTTCGGCGGCGGCCGCGTTCTCGCGCTGCAGCGTGTGCAGCCAGTCGGCCGCACGTTGCTGCGGCGCCGGCGCGGTGATGACCGGCAGCGTGTTGATGAAGAGACCGAGCACCGAATCGACGTCCGCGAGCGCATCGGGACGGCCCGCGACGGTCGCGCCGAACGCGACGGCCGGCTGGTGCGTCATCCGTTGCAGCGCGAGCGCCCACGCGCCCTGCACCAGCGTGTTGACGGTCAGCTTCAGCGCGCGGGCGGTCTGCGCGACGCGCGTCATCGTGTCGGCATCGAGCGTCGCGCGCCACGTGACCATCTCGGCTTCCGCGCGGTCGGCCGTGCGTTCCGCGATCAGCGTCGGTGCGTCGAGCCGTGCCAGGCGCCCGGTCCAGAAGCGCTCGTCGGCATCGCGGTCACGCGTGCCGAGCCATGCGATGAAATCGCGATAGCGCAATGCCGGACGGCTCGCGAACGGCGACACGGCGTCCGGGTCGCGATAGTCGCGCAGCACGTCGGCGAGCAGGCGCGCGGTGCTCCAGCCGTCGAGCAATACGTGGTGACGCGTCCAGACGACCCGCCACGCGTCGTCCGTCACGCGGATCAGCGTGAGCCGCATCAGCGGCGGCTCGCGCCAGTCGAAGCCGCGCGTGCGGTCGGCCGCGAGCCAGGCGTCGAAATCGGCGTCGAGCGTGTCGCCGCGCGTGCGCCAGTCGAGCTGTTCGACCGGCATGCGCGCGTGACGATGCACGCACTGCAGCGGCGCGGCTTCGTCCGGCATCACGCTCGTGCGCAGGATGTCGTGACGCGCGATGGACGCGTCGAACGCGGCCGCGAGCCGGTCGGCGTCGAGCGCCGTCGCGGTCGCGACGAGCTGGTTCACGTAGCTCGCGTGGCCGGGCGCGAACAGCGCATGGAACAGGATGCCCTGCTGCATCGGCGACAGCGGATACACGTCGTCGATCGTGCGCCAGTCGAGCGGCGCGCGTTCGATCGCGCCCTGCGTGAGGCCGGCGGCCTGCGCGAGCGGGAAATCGCCCGGCGTCGCGCCGGCGCCGCGATGCGCGACGCGTGACGCGCAGGCGTCGACGAGTTCGCGCAGCGCGGCCGCGAAGCGTTCGGCGAATGCGTCGATCGTCGCGCGTTCGAATTGCGGCGCACCGTAGACCCAATGGACCTTCAGCGTGCGCGCGCCGTCGCCGTCCGTGTCGAGGTACGCATGGATCGCGAGCGTGTTGCCGAGCGGTCCGTTCGGATCGCGCTCGGTGCCGGTGCCGCCGAAACGCGGCACGAGCGTCGCCTCGCGCGGCGCGTCGAACTGGCCGAGATAGTTGAACGTGACGCGCGGGCGCGGCACGGCGGCCAGCGCCGCGCGCGTGGCTGCATCGCCATAGTGTGCGAGCACGCCGAAGCCTAGCCCCTTGTGCGGCACCGCGCGCAGCGTGTCCTTGACCGCGCACAGCGTGTCGCGGGCCGTCTCTTCGACCGGCAGCGTCACCGGGTAATGGCTCGTCAGCCAGCCGATCGTGCGGCTGGCGTCCGCATCGTCGAACAGCGCTTCGCGGCCGTGTCCTTCCAGTTCGACCCGGCACGATGCGGCGCCGCGCGCGCCGGCCAGCGCCAGCGCGAGCGCCGCGCCGAGCAGCTCGATCGTCTGCGTGCGATAGGCCGCGTGCGCGTCGGTCAGCGCGGCGCGCGTCAATGCCGCGTCGATCGTCTGCACGACGACGGCCGCATCGGCGTTCGTCGCCGCCGCGTCGGGGTGATCGGCCACGATGTCGTCGCCCTGAGCCATGCCGGCCCAGTAGGCGGCTTCGGCCGCGAACGGCGACGCCGGTTCCGTCGCCGCGCGGGCGAGCCGTGCGGCCCAGGCGTCCGCGCGCAGGCCGGGCTGCGACAGGCGAACCGGCGTGCGCTCGCATGCGGCGCGATAGGCGCTGTCCAGGTCGTCGAGCAGGATGCGCCACGACACGCCATCGACGATCGCGTGGTGAATCGCGAGATAAAGCCGGGTCGAACCGTCCGGCAACCGTGCCGCGCACGCGCACGCGAGCGGCCCGTTGCCGAGGTCGAGACGGCGCTGCAGCGCGTCGAAGCGTGCCAGCGCGTCGGCTTCGTCGCGTGCGGCGACTTCCACGAACGGCAGCGCATCGTACGGTTTCGCCGCATCGCTCGCGTGCCACGTGCCGTCGGCGCCGCGTGCGAAGCGCTGGCGGAATGCATCGTGATGCGTGAGCACCGCGTCGAATGCGCGGGCGAATGCGTCTGCATCGAACGCGCCCCGCACATCGAACGACACCGACTGGTTCCAGTGGCCGCGGTGCGGAATATCAAGCACGAAGAAGCGCTGCTGCGCGGGCGTCAGGATCGCGGCGGCAGCCGGCGAGGCCGTGGCAGCCGCAGTCGCGGTCGGAACCGCGCTCGCCGGCTGCGCGGCAACGGCCGTGTCGTCGATTTTCGCCACGCGCGCGAGTTCGGCGACGGTCGGCCCGTCGAACAGTTGCTTCGGCGTGAAGCGCACGCCGCGCTTGCGCGCACGGGCGATCACCTGCAGCACGAGGATCGAATCGCCGCCGAGTTCGAAGAAGTTGTCGTCGCGGCCGACCTTCGGCGCCTTCAGCACGGCCTGCCAGACGTCGGCGAGCACCGTTTCGACCGCGCCCTGCGGCGCATCGCTGGATGCGACTACAACCGGCACGGCTGCGAGTTCGCGCAACGCCGCGCGATCGATCTTGCCATTCCCGGTCACCGGCAGGCGCGCCAGTGCGACGAACTGCGCGGGCACCATGTAGTCGGGCAGCTTCGCGGCGAGCGCGGCGCGCACCTCGGCTTCGTCGAATGCCGCGCCGTCGCGCATCACGACGAAGGTCGCGAGCCGCAGGCGGCCATCGTGCTCGATCGCGAGCGTTTCGGCCTGCGCGATCGGGCCGGCCGCACGCACGGCCGCACTCACCTCGCCCGGCTCGACGCGGTAGCCGCGGATCTTCACCTGATCGTCGATCCGGCCGAGGAACGCGAGGCGTCCGTCCGTACGCAGCCGTACGCGGTCGCCCGTGCGATACAGCCGTGCGCCGGGCGTGAACGGATCGGGCACGAAGCGCTCGGCGGTTTGCGCCGGCCGTCCGAGGTAGCCGCGCGCGACGCCCGGCCCGCCCAGATACAGCTCGCCCGTCGCGCCGGCCGGCACGCACGCGCCGAACGCGTCGAGCACCAGCGCGCGCGCATTCGGCAGCGGCAGCCCGAGCGGCACGCCGCTCGCGGGATCGCGCGCGTCGGCGGCAATCGACGCCGTATCGCACGCGAGCGCGCCGACCGTCGCTTCGGTCGGCCCGTAATGGTTGATCACGCGGCACGCCGGCGCGAGCGCGGCCAGGCGCGCGAAGAGCGCCCACGTGAGCGTTTCGCCGCCCGTCACGAGCGCGTGGCGCGGCAGCACGTCGGCCGGCACGCGCGCGTCGAGCAACGCCTGCAGATGGCTCGGCACGATCTTCAGCACGTCGACTTCACGGCGGCGCATTTCGTCGGCGAACAGGTCCGGATCGAATGCGCAAGCGGCCGGCAGCAGATGGAGCGTACGGCCCGCGCACAATGCGCCGAACAGCGTCGTGTGGCCGAGATCGGCCGCGACCGTCGACACCATTGCGAACGACGCATCGGGCGCGAACGCGAGTTCGTCGAGCATCCCCTGCACGTAGTCGGCCAGCGCGCCATGCGATACGACGACGCCCTTCGGCGTGCCGGTCGAGCCGGACGTATAGATCAGGTATGCACCCTGTTCCGGGTGCGGCGCAACGCGCACGCCGGCCGCATGAGCGAGCGTCGCGTCCTGCGCGAGCGCGTCGACGTCGAGCGGCTGCGCGTCGATGCCGGCCGGCCACGCGGCCGGTTCCGCGACGAGCGCCCAGCGCGCGTCGCAGTCGGCGGCAGCCGCGGCGAGACGCGCGGCGGGCTGGGCGGGGTCGAGCAGCACGGCGAGCGCGCCGGCTTTCAGCGCGCCGAGCAGGCCGACGACGAACCGTGTCGAGCGCTCGATGCAGACCACGACGGCCGCTTCGGCGGCCACGCCGCGTTGCGCCAGTGCCCGCGCGATGCGGTTCGATGCGTCGTCGAGTTCCGCGAACGTCAGCGAAGTCGATGCGTCCGACAGCGCGACGCGATGCGGATAGGCAGCCGCCTGCCGCGCAAATGCGGCGACGATGTCGGCATGCTCGATACGCAGCGCGCGACCGTCGCGCGGCTGGCGCGATGCAGCCGACGCATCGCACGGCAGCGCGGCCGTCGTATGCTGCGGAGCGTGCGCGGCCGCGCCGACGAGCGCCGCATAGCTGTCGAGCCACGCACGCGCGGTATCGGCATCGATGCAGTCGGTCGCATAGGCCGCGACCAGTTCGATCCCGTTCGCATCGTCGGTGAAATCCAGCGCGAAGTCGAAGCGCGCGGCGAGATCGGGCCCCGGCGTCGCGACCGCCGTGGCGCGCGGCAGCACGCTGTCGTGCCGTGCGTCGAACTGCTGCGCGAATTTCACGCGCAGCCATTCGTCGCCGCGCTTGACGGGCGGCTTCACCGCATCGACGACGCGCTCGAACGGCACGTCCTGGTGCGCGACCGCATCGAGCGCCGCGGTGCGCGCCGCGTCGACGAGCGCGCGGAACGGCAGCGTCGGCGCCACGCGTACCCGCAGCGCGACCGTGTTCAGGAACAGACCCAGCAATGCACGCGTTTCGGGGCGCTGGCGATGCGCTACCGGCACCGCGACGACGACGTCCGTTTCACCGGTCAGGCGCGACAGCCACGCGTCGAGCGCGGCCAGCAGCACCGTGAAGACGGTCGCCTGGGCGTCCCGTGCGAGTTGCCGCACGTCGGCCGCGACCGCATCGGGCAGGCGCACCGACACGCGGGCGCCCTGCAGCGTGCGCGTGGCGCCCGGCTGGCGGTCGACCGGCAACGCGAGCGGGCCCGGCACGTCGCGCAACGCGCCGCGCCAGTAGTCGAGCTGACGCTCACCCTCGCCGCCGGCCAGCATGTCGCGCTGCCAGTCCGCGTAGTCGGCGTACTGGATCGGCAGATCGGGCAGCGACGGCTCGCGCCCTTCGGCATACGCGCAATACGCGGCCGACAGTTCGTCGAACGCGCAGCGCGAGCTCCAGCCGTCGGTGATCGCGTGATGCGCGGTCAGCAGCAGCCGGTGACGGTCGTCGGCGAGCACGACCAGCGTCGCGCGCAGCAGCGGGCCGCGTGCGAGGTCGAACGGCTCGGCCGCATCGCGCTCGGCCAGACGCGCGGCGTGCGCGTCGCGGGCGGCCGGCGGTTGATCGCGCAGGTCGACCGTGGCGATCGACACCGGCAGATGCGCATGAATCCGCTGCATCACGACGCCGTCGTCGTTGTCGACGAGCGTCGTGCGCCACGCTTCGTGACGGCCGATCACGTGATCGAGCGCGCGCTGCAGCGCGTCGCGGTCGAGCACGCCGTCGATCGTCCAGTGTGCGGCGATGTGATACGCGGCGCTTGCGTCGCGCGTTTGCGCGAGCACCCAGAAACGTTGCTGCGCGAGCGATGCCGCACGATCGACGTACGGCGCGGCCACGGCGGCCGGCGCACGGCGCGCGGTAATCGTGGCGAGCGGTTCGCCGGTCTCGCGTTCCGCGCGATCGACCGTGTCGGCCAACTCGGCGAGCGCCGGATCGGCGAACAGCGTGTCGAGCCGCAGATTCACGCGCACGGCCGCGCGAATCGCGGCCTGCAACTGCATCGCGGCGAGCGAATCGGCGCCCAGCGCGAAGAAACGATCGTCGCGCGACGGCATGACGTCGAGGCCCAGCAGCGTTTGCCAGAGACCGGCGATCTGCCGTTCGGTCGGCGTGCGCGGCGCATCGCCGGCGGCTTGCGTCGTATCGCGCGCGGCGGCAATCCGCTCGCGCAGCGCGGCACGGTCGAGCTTGCCGTTCAGCGTGTACGGCAGCGCATCGCAACGCACGAACCGGTGCGGCTGCCACGCAGTCGGCAACTGCGCGGCCACGTGCGCCTTCAACGCGGCATCGTCGGCCGCCGCGCGCAGCGCGACGCATGCGATCAGCCGCGTCGGCCCGTTGGCGGTTTCGGCGATGACGGCCGCGTCCGCCACGGCCGGGTGCGAGCGCAGGCACGCGGCGATCTCCGCCGGCTCCACGCGCACGCCGCGCACCTGGACCTGATCGTCGAGGCGGCCCCGATAATCGTATGCGCCGTCGTCGCGCAGGCGTGCCAGGTCGCCGGTGCGATAAACGCGCGCGCCGGGCTCACCGTCCGCATCGGGAACGAAACGTTCGGCCGTGAGCGCCGGGCGGCCGTGATAACCGCGGGCGACGCACACACCGCCGAGCAGCAGTTCGCCCACGCCATCGGCTGCCGCGCCGTCGATGCGTGCGGCCCGCGGGCCGATCACGCTACCGATCGGCAACGACGCATACGCGTCGTCCGCGGCCAGCACCGGCGTCTCGCCCGGCTCGACCGGCCACAGCATCGGCGAGATCACGGCCTCGGTCGGCCCGTAACCGTTGATCAGGCGCACGGCCGGGAACGTGCGGCGCACGAATTCGAATGCCTGCTGCGGCAGCGCCTCGCCGCCGAACGCGAGCACGCGCAATGCCGGCGGCACGCCGTCGCGCGCGGCGACGGCCGCGAATTCGCGCAGGTACGCAGGCGGAAACGCGGCGACGTTGACTGCTTCGCGCACCATCAGCGCATGCGCGTCGACCGGCGCGAACGGCTGCGGCGGCGCGACGACGATGCCGGCGCCGACCGCGAGCGGCGCGAGCCAGCATTCGTGCGCGGCGTCGAAATTGACCGACGCGAAATGCAGCAGACGGTCGCCGGCCTCGATCGGCAGCGCGGCGGCAAGCGCGTCGCAGTGCGCGGCGAGCGGCCCGTGCTCGACGACCACCGCCTTCGGCGTGCCGGTCGAGCCCGACGTGTAGATCATGTAGGCGGCCGAACGCGGGTGCACCGCCACGGTGTCGTCATCGAACGCGTGATCCTGCGCGACGCCCGATGCGTCGGCGGTCGCGTCGAACGCGTGTTCGAACGGCGTGCCGAGCGCCGCGCGGCCGGCGGCGTCGACGATGCCGTGCCGCAGTTGCGCATCCTGCACGATCCAGTCGAGGCGCGCGGCCGGATGGCGCGGATCGAGCGGCACGAATACGCCGCCCGCCTTCAGCACGGCCAGCAGCGCGACGAACAGTTCGCCCGAACGCTCGACGCACACGCCGACCCGCACTTCGGCGCCGACGCCGGCCGCGCGCAGTTGCAGCGCGAGCTGCGATGCACGTGCGTCGAGCGCACCGCGCGACAGGCGCAGGTCGTTCTGGAAAGGCACCGCGATGGCGGGTGCGTCGGGCGCGAGGCGCGCCAGTTCGCGGATTCGGTGATGCAGCGCAGTCGGGAAACTCGTCATGTGCGTGAAGTCCTTCGGTCCGGCCGCTTCGGCCAAGTCTCGGGGCCGCTTGGGGCGGCTTCACTGGTGTGACGAACGGCGCGGCCGATTTTTTACCGTTTTGCGTGCAAAGTGCGTGCGGCGGCTTTTTTTGACGATGGGGCTAAATATTTGCGCGGCCCGTTCGTCTATCAGGGAGGAAAGCCGGGAATGGGGCGCGCCCCCCGCCCGCCGCTTTCGCGTCAGATTTGCCGTTTCCGCTTGATTGCCTGCCTTCCCTTTACCGACGTTGCCGATGACAGCCGCCCACGAGCCTTCTTCCCCGCCGTCCCTCGACGCTTCCCCCGGCCGCCCCGCGGCGCGCCTGATCCTTGCGCTGCTGCGCGAAAGCCGTGTGTCGCTCACGCTGGCGCTCACCGCCTGCGTGCTGAACGGCGTCGCGAGCGTGCTGCTCGTCGCGACGCTGAACCGTGCGCTGTCGCAACCGGGCGCCGCCGATGCGTCGCTCGCGTGGCGCTTCGCGCTGTGCGCGGTGATCGCGCTCGTCACGCGGATCGTGTCGGGCACGCTGTTCGCCCGTCTGTCGCAGGACACGATGGCGCGGCTGCGCGTGCATCTGGCGCGGCGCGTCGGCGCGGCCGAATTGCGCGACATCGAGCGGATCGGCGCCGCGCCCGTGCAGTCGGTGCTGACCGACGACGCGACCAACGTGTCGATGCTGTTCTTCGCGCTGCCGAACCTCGTCATGCACGGCTCGATCGTGTTCGGCTGCCTCGGCTATCTGGCGTGGCTGTCGTGGCCCGTGTGCCTGCTGGCGCTGGCCGCGATCATCGCCGGCTCGCTCGGCTATCACACCGGCGACCGCCGCGCGATCGCGTCGCTCGAAGCCGCCGGCCACGCGCAGGACCGCCTGTTCGGCTATCTCGGCTCGCTGTTCTCCGGCGCGAAGGAACTGAAGCTGCACGATGCGCGCGCCCGCCAGTTCGTCGACGGCCAGCTCGGCGCCGCGATCGGCGAAGTGCGCGACCACCGACGCCGCGCGTTCAGCGCGTATGCGGTCGGGGTCGGCTGGATCATCTTCCTGTTCTACGTGTTCCTCGGCGTCGCGTCGTTCTGGCCGCAGCTCGGCGTGCATGCCGACCCGGCCGCGGCCGCCGGCTACGTCGTCGTGTTCCTGTTCATGCTGGTGCCGCTCGACGGCCTGCTGAACAACCTGCCGACCGTCAACGCGGCGCGCGTGTCGCTCACGCGGATCGAAGGCGTGATGGCCGAGTTCGGCGCGCTGCGCACGGTGCCGCCCGCGGCCGATGCGCCCGACGTGCCGCCGGCCGGCGCCGTCACGCTGCGCGGCGTCACGCACGCGTACTTCCACGAACGCGACGAACGGATGTTCAGCATCGGGCCGATCGACCTGACGATCAAGCCGGGCGAGCTCGTGTTCATCGTCGGCGGCAACGGCAGCGGCAAGACCACGCTCGCGAAGGTGCTGACGGGGCTCTACGAGCCCGAGCAAGGCACGATCGAGGTCGACGGCCGCACGATCGGCTGGCGCGAGCGCGCGGCCTACCGGCAGCGCTTCAGCGCGGTGTTCAACGATTTCCACCTGTTCGATGCGCTGCTCGGCATCGTCGATCCCGACGATCCGTCGCGTGCGCAGGCCGATGCGCGAGCGAACGCGCTCGTCGCGAAACTCGCGCTCGATCACAAGGTGAAGGTGGTCGACGGCGCGTTCTCGACGCGCGCGCTGTCGACCGGGCAGCGCAAGCGGCTCGCGCTCGTCGTCGCGTACCTGGAAGATCGTCCGTTCTACCTGTTCGACGAATGGGCGGCCGACCAGGACCCGTCGTTCAAGGCGGTGTTCTATGAACAATTGCTGCCGGAGCTGCGCGCGCGCGGCAAGGCCGTGATCGTGATCACGCACGACGACCGCTACTTCGATCTCGCCGACCGTCTGCTGAAGCTCGACAACGGGCGCATCGTCAGCGACACGCAACCGGCGCGCCTGCGTGCGCAGGATGGCGTCGATGCGCTGAGCGCGTAACACGACGACAGTCGATGAAAAAATCGCCGGCACGCTGCAGTGGCAGTGTGCCGGCGATGGTCGTTTCAGCGGGGAATTCAGCCGCTGACGTGTGGCGACCAGGAAAGGCGGACGCCATGCGTCGTCGGGCCGATCACAACGCCCAGCCCGTCAAACGTTGCATCGCCTGCGGCTCGACGCGCACCGCGCGCTCAACGCACGGCCGGCAGCTCCAGCATCGTATCGGTCATCACGTCGGCCAGCTTCAGCGCCGACATCGGCCCGCCGAACCCCCAGATGTTGCGCTCGATCAGCGCGATCCGATGGTCCTTCAACGCGGGCACGAAGCGCCACACCGGCGAATCGAGTTTGGTCGACAACGGCACGTCCATCCCCGACGCGGTCACGAACAGCACGGCGAGGTCGCGCTGCCGCAGCAGATCGGCCGACGTCACGTACAGCGTGCCTTCCCGCGTCGGCTTCTTCGGCCACGGATCGAGCCCGAGCGCCCGCGCGAGGCCCGCCGACGTGCTGTTGCCCGTATACGCCCAGTAACGATCGGGCAAGCCGAGATCCTGCAGCAGCGCGACGCGCTCGCCGTGGCGGCCGGCGGCCGCGAGCCGCGCCGCGTTGCGCGCGATGCCGGCGTCGAGTTGCGCTTCAACGGCCTGCGCGCGCGCGTCGCGCCCCGTCACCGCACCGATCGTCCGGAAGATCTGCCGCATCCAGTCGAGCTGCGTGACCGGTACGCCGCCTTCCGACACGTTCGGGCTGAACTGGAACAGGATCGTCGGCGCGATCCGGTCGAGTGCGTCGAAGATCGGCGCATGCCGGAAGCCGACGCCGATGATGAGATCCGGCTTGACCGCCGCGATCGCCTCGAGTCCCGGCTCCTGCCGCGAGCCGATGTCGGTCACGTGCGCGAGCTGCTCGCTGCGGTAGCCGAGCCAGCCCGGGTAGAACGCCGTATCGGCCATCCCGGCCGGCACGAGGTCGAGCGCGATCACGCTTTCCGCGAACATGAAGTCGAGCGCGACCACGCGCTGCGGCCGCACGGGCATCTTCGCGCTGGCCTGCGACACGACGGGATTGCCGGCCAGCGACACGCCGCCGTGCGCACCGCCTGCGCCTCCGGCCGCGGAAACGGCAGCCGCCGCCGATGCGGGAAATGCACCGCAGCACACGGCGCCGAGTGCCGCCGCGAGCGCGCCGAGCGCATGCCGGCGGCCGGCGTGCGTCACCGGATCGCGTCCTGCTCGGCCAGCGCCGCGTCGTCCATCGTCAGTAGCAGGGGGCAGCTTCCACACAGTTGCGTTTCTCCAGGAATTTCGTAGCGCAGGCAGCACACGCGGCGCGCGCGAAACGGCGTCGGCAGCAGCGGCGAGCGCGGCACGGCATCGCGCACGGGCATGCGCAGCGGATTCGATTCGCCGTGCATGCAGGTCGAACCGAACAGCCAATGCGCGTCGCCGACGGGATCGGCCGCGCACGGCAACGAACGACAGGTATCGAGCAGGTAGTCGAGCAGATTGCCCGCGTTGCTCCACAGCACGCGCGGCGTGACGCGGCCCATCGCCGCGAGCAGATCGATCACCGCGCCGAGATGCGCGATCAGCCCCGCATAGCGCGGCGCGGGATCGTCGCACGGCGCGCCGAGCGCATCCGCCGCGAAATACAGCGCGGCCGGCATCCCGTCGTCGAGCGCGACGAACGTGCGCTCGGGCGTCATGTCGAGCGGCCGGCCGAGCGTCAGCGCGGCGACGACACCGGCCGGCGCCGCGCGGCCGAAATAGTATTTGCTCCATTGCGACATCAGCGCGCGCGCATGCTGCGCCGGATCGCCGCCGTAATGGTCGACCATCGCGGCGAGCACGGCGTCGCGGTGCGCGGGCAACGCGCTGACGGGCACGACGACGCGGCCCGGCCCATGCGCGTCGTCGGGCATGCCGAGCCACACGACGTCGAGGTGTTCGGCGAACGGTGGCGGCGCGAACGCCGAAAAGCGCGTGGCGCGCGCGCCGTCGAGCGCCGGCGTCATCGTCCCGCGCGCCGGGCGCGGCGCCCCTCGAGAATCAGCAGCCCCAGCAGGTACGGCGCGCCGATCAGCGCGGTCAGCACGCCGGCCGGCACTTCGCGCGGCGCGACGACGGTGCGCGCCGCGAGATCCGCCAACCCGAGGATCAGCGCGCCGCACGCCGCCGCGAGCCACAGCCGCGTGCGATGCCGGCGCGCACCGAGCATCGTCGCGACGTGCGGCGCCATCAGCCCGATGAAGCCGACCGGCCCGACCGCCGCGACGGCCGCGCACGCGGCGAGCGTCGCGATCGTCAGCGCGAGCGGTCGCAGCGCGGCCACCGGCAGGCCGAGCGCGGCCGCCTGGTCGTCACCGAGCGCGAGCATGTCGAGCGGTTTCGCGAGCCACGCGAACACTGGCACCGCGAGCACGCACCACGGCAGCAGCATCGACACCTCACCCCAGCTGCGGCCGTACGTGCCGCCGACGAGCCACACGACGAAGCGCGCGGGCTGCACGCTTTCCTGCGTGATCAGCCATTGCGCGAGCGTGGTCCACAACGCGCCGATCACGATGCCGGTCAGCGCGACCGCGAGCGGCGCGTAGCGATGCCGGTGATTCAGCGCGAGCGTGATCGCGAGGGACAGCCCGCCGCCGATCAGCGCGGCGGCGGCCAGCGTCACGTGGCCCATCAGCGGCCACGTCGACAACGCGAACAGCGTGACGAGCCCCGCGCCCTGCGTGACGCCGAGCACTTCGGGGCCCGCGAGCGGATTGCGCACGACGCTCTGCATCGCGACGCCGCTGACCGCCAGCAACGCGCCGGCGAGCAGCGCGCACAGCAGGCGCGGCATGCGCAGGTCGATCAGCATGCGCGCGAGCGCATCGTGACCGGACAGTGCGGCGAACCAGCGCGCGGGCGACAGCCACTCGGGGCCGGCCGACATGCCGACCCACACCACCAGCACGCCCGCCACGACGAACAACGCGGTACGCAGCGGCCAGCCGAGCCGTTCGAGCCAGCCGACGAGCCGCGTCGCGCCGCCGCCCGCCGCGCGTTCGGCATCCGCATGCAGCACGCCCGACCACGCGGCGCCGCGCCGGATCATCGCGAGCATCAGCGGCGTGCCGACCAGCGCGATCGCGACGCCGGTCGACAGCGTCGCGTCGAGGCCCGACGCGAGCACCGCGCTGTCGGTGACCAGCACCAGCGCGCCGCCGGCGAGCGCCGACAACGGCACCAGCACGCCGAGCCGCGCCGCGCGCGCGCCGCGCACCTGGCGCAGCAGGTTCGGCGCGACGAGGCCGACGTACGACAGCGGGCCCGCGATGCTGACGGCCACGCTCGTGAACGCGACCGCGACGATCGTCGCGGCGAGCCGCGTCACATCGACGCGCACGCCGGCCGCGGCCGCCGCATCGTCGCCGAGCGCGAGCGGATTCAGCGGCCGGATCACGAACGGCAGCGCGGCGAGCGGCACGACGAGCCAGCGCGCGGCGAGCGCGAGGCCCGTCGCGCCCGGCTGGTACAGGCTGCCGTTGGTCCACAGCGCGGCGCCCGCGATGTTCTGTTCGAAGAACGCGAGCACGAGCGTCGACAGCGCGGCGAACAGCAGCATGCACACACTGCCGGCGAGCACGAGCCGCAACGGCGTCGCGCGCCAGCCACCCGCCGCGACGATCGCGCACGCAGCCGCCGCGAGCCCGCACACGAACAGCAGCGGCACCGACGCGACGCCGGCCAGCGCCGGCACCAGCATCGCCGCGAGCAGGCCGAGCTGGGCGCCGCCCGTCACGCCGAGCAGGTCGGGCGATGCGAGCGGATTGCGCGTGAGCGACTGGAACAGCGCGCCGGCGATGCCGAGGCAGCCGCCCGCGACGAGCGCGGCCGCGACGCGCGGCAGATTGAGGTCGAACAGGAACACGTGCGCGAGCGACGCGGCATCGCTGCCGGGCGCCGCGCCCCACCACACGCGCAGATCGGGAGCAATCCGCAGCGCCGCGAGCAGCGCGATCGACGCGACGAGGCCGCACGCAATCGCGCCGGCCCGCCCCGTCGTCGTCCCCTTGCCGGTCGCCGCGAGGCGCTTGCGCATCGCGAACGTCGTCATACCGCGAGATCCCGGTCGAAGACGGCGGACGCCTGCGGCGCGCCGTCGGTCGACGGTCCGTAGGCCGGTACGCACATCGGCGCGCCCGTCTGCGGATGCGCGAGCTTCAGCATCTCGACGCCGAACGCCGCGCGCAACCGCGCCGGGTCGAGCATCGCGTCGGGCGTGCCCTGCGCGACGAGACGGCCCGCGCGCATCAGCACGATCTCGTCGCTGTACGCGGCCGCCTGGTTCAGGTCGTGCAGCACCCACACGATCGTCAGTCCGCGTGCGCGGTTCAGCGCACGCAGCGCATCGAGGATGTCGAGCTGGTGATGAATGTCGAGATAGGTCGTCGGCTCGTCGAGCAGCACGATCGGCGCCTGCTGCGCGAGCGCCATCGCGATCCACGCGCGCTGGCGTTCGCCGCCCGACAGCGCGCCGACGTCGCGCTCCGCATCGTCCGCGAGGCCGCTCGTGTCGAGCGCTTCGTCGATCGCCGCCTGATCGGCCCGCGACAGGCCGCGCAGGAAGCCGCCGTACGCATAGCGCCCGTACGCGACGAGCTCACGCACCGTGAGGCCCGACGGAATCTGGTTGAACTGCGCGAGCATCGTCAGCTCGCGCGCGAGCGCGCGACGGCGAAACGACGCGAGCGGTCGGCCGTTCACTTCGACATGGCCGGCACGCGCGGGTTGCAGGCCCGCCAGCGTGCGCAGCAGCGTGCTCTTGCCGCAGCCGTTCGGTCCGCACAGCGCGGTCACGCGGCCGGCCGCGATCGACAGGTCCAGCCCGTCGATCACGACATGGTCGCGATATCCCACCGACAGCCCGCGCGCGGCAAGCGCGGCGGTACTACGCGTCATCAATCCTCCGTTCGGTCGCGCGGGACCGTGTAACTCTGCGCCATCGCGACGACGACCTTGCGCGGCCCCTCGAACGGGTCGCGGGCATGCGCGGTCAGCATGTTGTCGAGCATCAGCACGTCGCCGGTGCGCCACGGGAACACGATGCGCTGCTGGTCGAGCACGCCGCGGATCTGCGCGAGCGCGTCGGCTTCCAGCGGTTCGCCGTCGCCGTAATACACGTTGCGCGGCACGTTCTCGAGCCCGACCGCGTCGACGAGCGCTTCCTGCATGTCGTCGTCGAGCGCCGACAGGTGAAACAGGTTCGCCTGGTTGAACCATACGCGGTCGCCGGTGCGCGGATGACGCGCGACGGCCTGGCAGCGTTCGCGCGTGCGCAGCAGCAGTTCGCCGTCATCGTCGGTGCGCCACGCGCATTCGATGCCGCGCGCCGCGCACATCCGCTCGACCTCGGCCGGCTCGTCGGTGCCGAACGACTGCTGCCACGGCAAGTCGAGCCCCTGCCCGAAATTGCGCACGTACAGCAGCTCGCGCTTCTCGAAGCGCGCGACGAGCGCCGGATCGAGCGCGCGGTACACGGCACGGCTGTCCGCGATCGGCGTCGCCCCGCCCTTCGGCGCGGCAAGCGCGCAGTGGAACCAGATCCGCAGCGGCCATTCGCGCGTGTACGACTGCTCGTTGTGCAGCGGAATCGCGCGGTGCGGCGGGTATTCGGTCGACGTGTAGACCGCGCCTTCGACCTGGCTGCGCGGCGTCGACGCGTATTCATAGCCGATCAGCGGATCGCCGAACGAGGCCGCGAATTGCTGGAACGCATCGATCGACGGCACGTGAAAGCCCGTGAACAGCACGCCGCCCGCCCGTTCGAGCGTGTCGGCCGCGATCTCGCGCGCCAGCGGCGCGACGTCGTCGATCGACATCCCGTCGTTGCCGCGCGGCGACACGACGGTGGGCAGCCCCGGCTCGATACGCAGGTCGTCGAGCGTCGGCAACGAAAGCAGGGTCATGCAACGTCCTCTTCAGGTGGCGCGCCGCACACGCGGCGCAGCAGGTCATGACGCGCGCGTCGCGCGCTCGCCGTCCATCGCGCGGCGCAGGCTCGCGGGGCGCATGTCGGTCCAGACCGTCTCGATGTGCGCGAGACAGTCGGCCTTCGGGCCGCTCACGCCGACTTCGCGCCAGCCGGCCGGCACCGGCCGGAACGTCGGCCAGATCGAATACTGTTCTTCGTCGTTGATGACGACCGTATAGACGAGATCGTCGGTGTCGGCGGAAGGCGTCGGGGCTTGCGTCATGATCGGAAATCGCTGGGCGGTTGAAGGAGGCGAAGCGGCGGATTCGGCCGCTCCTGTCTGATAGACGGTTGGCCGGCGCGTTTTTTTACCGCCGCCGCGCGCGGCCGCCCAGGAACACCGGACAGGCGACGCCGCGATGGCACGCGTCGAGGCATTCCGCGCAGTGGCGCTCCGCGTCGCGCACCATGAAATGCACGAGCGTCTGCGACACGTTCAGCGCGCGCGCCGCGGTCTGCAGCGTTTCCTCGCGCAGCCGCACCATCTCGAAGGCCGCTCGGCTGCGCGCCGGCAGGTCGTCGAGGGCGGCCCACACGCGCCGCAGCGTGTCGCGCGTCATCAGCGCGGCTTCCGGCGTCGGCTCGGGCGACGGCACGTCGAAGCCGTCGTCCTCTTCCGTGTGATAGACGTTTTCGAGGTTTTGCCGACGGCACGCGTCGATCGACGCGTTGCGCACCATCCGCGTCACATAGGCGACCGGCTGGCGCACCGCGTCCTGGTTCGGGAATTCGACGAGCTTCACGAACACGTCGTGCACGACGTCTTCCGCGCGGCTCGCGCAGCCGACGAAGCCGCGCGCGACGTTGACGAGCATCGCGCGATGCGAGATCAGCACGTCGAGCAGCGCGCCCTGCGCGCGGGGCTCGGACGCCCGGCGCGCACGCGGCGCGGCGCGCGGCGGCAGGTCCGGATAACTGCCGAGGAACGGGTTTGCCGCTGCCGCCGCCGGTCGGTCGAGCACTTCCGCCATGGCCATCGATCTGCTCCGTCAAATTCCGAGATAGCGCAATTTAACGTAAACGCAAATCATTCTCAATCCGATTACAGGATGACCCTTTCGGTTGTCAGGATTTGTCTGAACAATGATCCGAATCGTTGCCGGAGCGGACATGGGTGCGTCTGCGCCGCGCGGACGGTTCGCACGGCGCCGACGCATGCTTTCATGTTCCTGACGAACCGCCCGCCCGTGTCATCGGCGGTAGCAACTTCTTACCACGTGAAATTTTGGGGGCTCGTACGATCGACCTGCCGTTTCCAAGGGAGAACGACATGAAAGCCATCGTGTTATCCGCAGTCATGGTGGGCGCGCTGTCGAGCGTGATGCTCGCCGGGTGCGTCGCCTACCCCGGCCCTGCCGAAGTCACGATCGGCTGGCATGGCGATCGTTACTGGGACGGAAATCGCTACTGGGAGCGCCGCGACTGGGAAGCCCGGCATGCCGGCCCGCGTGACGACCGCGACCGCCGCGACGATCAGCGGCCGCAGTGGTGATGCCGCGACGCGCCCTTGATCCATCATTCGACGACAGGACCTCGACATGAAGACGCTACTGACAACCCTTACCGCCGCCGCCATGGCCGCTGCCATACTCGCGCCGGCCATCGCCGAAGCGCATCCGCACCGCGTGTGTCACTTCGAGCATCACCATCACAAGGTGTGCCGCTGGGTGCGTTGAGCGTCGCGCCGCCGATGCGAACAAGCGCCGCTTGCCGGCGCTTTTTTCGTTGCGAACGCCAGGCGGCGTCCGCCGCTAATCCTGCCATCGCTCCGGCGCGAGCCAGATAGGGAACGACAGGATCACCGCGAGCCCGTGCCCGTCGATACCGGCCGTCACGTCGACGGCTCCGCCATGAGACTCGGCGATCCGCGCGACCAGCGACAGGCCGATGCCGCTTCCCGGCTGCGCGGTGCCCGGCACCCGGTAAAAGCGTTCGAAAATCCGCTCGCGCTGGTCGACCGGCACGCCCGGCCCGTCGTCCGCGATCCGCAGCCTGACCCGCCCCGCCTCCACGGCGCCATCGCACGTGATCTCGACCCGTCCGCCTTCACGGCCGTAACGCAGCGCGTTGTCGATCAGGTTGCGCACCGCGATCGCGATTTCGTCGAGATCGCCCCACACGCATACCGGCTCGATCGCCACCCGCACCGTCTGCCGGCGCGCATGCGCGGCCGCATCGAAGTCGCTCGCGATCAGCGCAACGAGCCGCGCCAGGTCGACCGGCCCGTGCTGCTCCGCACGCGAGCCGGCATCCAGCCGCGCCAGTTCGAGCAATTGCGCCGACAGCCGCGCGCTGCGCTCCACGCCCGTTGCCAGCCGGCGCAGCGCGGCGTCCTTGTCCGCCGGACTGTCCGCCCGCAACGCCACTTCCGCCTGCGCCGACAATGCCGCCAGCGGAATGCGCAACTCGTGCGCCGCATCGCCGATGAAACGGCGCTCGGTATCGACGGCCTGACTCAGCCGCGCGAGCAGCCGATTGAACGATTCGACGAGCGGTCGAAGCTCGCGCGGCAGCGTCAGCAGCGGCAACGGCGAGAAATCGAATGCGGCCTTGTGCTGGATCGCCCGCTGAACGTCGCGCACCGGCCCGAACGACCAGCGGATCCCCCACCAGATCGCCACGCCCAGCATCGCGAGCATCACCGCCGTATTGAACAGGCCGAGCTGCACCGCATTGCTGGCCTTCTCCTGCCAGGTCGTGGCCGGCCCGCCGGTCTGCACGTGAATCCGGCCGGTCGGACCCGACAGCGAATAGACCCGCCAGATCTCGTCGTGCGCGATCCCGCGCCCGGCGCTCACGCCGTAGCCGTCGCGCATGTCCGGCTTGAGCGCCGGCCCCGGCGCATCGGCGCTGTGCATGACGTTGCGGCCGTCGACCCAGATCTGGAACGCGACGTCGTATTTGCCGTATGCGGCTTTCGGCGCCACCGCCTGCGCGCGCACTTCCGGCAGGCGATCGATCGTATCGGGCAACGACAACAGCAGCAGTTGCGCGGCGCCCTCGAGCAAGCCGTCGCGCCAGCCGCGCTGTTCGCGCCACAGGGCGATGCCGAGAAACGCGCCCCAGCCGGCCCAGAACACGACGACCGTCGCCATCACGGTCGCGAGCAGGCGGATACGCAGCGACCTCATGCTGTGCCCTCCCCGATGCGATAGCCGAAGCCGTGCACCGTCACGATCAGTTCGTCGCCGAGCTTGCGCCGCAGTTGATGGATGTACACCGCGATCGTGTTGCTTTCGATTGCGCCGTCGTTGCCGTACACGCGCTCCTCGAGCTGCGCGCGCGTGACGACTCGCCCTTGCCGCTCCATCAGCGCGAGCAGCGTCCGGTATTCGTGGATGCTCAGCGCGACCGGTTCGCCGGCGCGCGTGACTTCCCGGCGCGCCGGATCGACGTGGACATCGCGGCAAACGAGCCGCTCCGACACGCGGCCCTGGCTGCGGCGCGTCAGCGCGCGAAGCCGCGCATAAAGCTCGTCCAGCTGGAACGGCTTCACGAGATAGTCGTCGGCGCCGGCGTCGAGGCCGCGGATACGGTCGCTCAACTGATCGCGCGCGGTCACGATCAGCACCGGCGTCGCATCGTAGTTCGCGCGCATCGCGGCCAGCAGCGTGAAACCGGATGCGCCCGGCAGTTGCAGGTCCAGCAGCACCGCGTCGTAGTCGTGCCCGACGAGCGCGAGCCGTGCCGCCGGCACGTCGGCCGACCAGTCCGCGCGCCAGCCGTTCTGCGCGAGGCCGGCCCGCACGGCGTCGGCCAGCATCACATCGTCTTCCACCAGCAGGATATGCATCGGTATCGCTCCTCGAATGGCGAGGTCGCCAGCGTGACGGACCGCGATTAAAAACTTCTTAAAGCCGAAGGGCCACGATGCGTGTCGATCGCCGCATTGCCGGCGCCCTGCATCCGGCGCTTTCCCGAGAGGCCCGCCATGACCGTGTCCTGTTGTTCGATTCCGTTGCTGCGATGCAAGACGGCGCGGCGCACCCCCTTCGCGCCGGGCCGGTACGGGCCATTCTGGCATGGAAGACCGCACGCGTCGTGCACGCGTCGCACGGGAGCGGTGCGATGAACCAGTTCGCCACGCTCGTTCCGTTCGGCCTCGCGCTGAGCCTGGCCAGCGCCAACAGCATCGTCTGCCTCGCCGGGCTGTCGCTGATCGAACGGCTGATTCCCGTGCTGCCGTCGCACGTGCTGCTCGCGATGATCGGCGTCGCCGGTGCGCAAGGTGCGTGGACCTTGCCGGAAGCGATCGTCGTCACGGTGCTCGGCAGTTTCGCCGGCTGCCTCTTTCATTACGCGCTCGGCAATCTGTGGCCGGAAGACGGCGTGCTGACCCTGCTGCGCCGCCTCGCGCCGCTGGGCAGGATGCAGCCCGCGCGAATCGACGAGCTGATCGAAGGTATCCGCGCGCGGCCCACGCGGCTCGCCCTGTGGTCGCAACTGGTGCCGTTCGTCCGGCTCGTCGCGCCGGCGCTCGCCGGATTGCTGGAAACGAGCTTCACGCGTTTCGCATCCGGCGCCGCGGCCGGCATCGCGCTATGGAACACGCTGTTCATCACGGCCGGCTATCTCGCCGCGCAAGCGGCCGCCTAGCCGCGCCCGTCATTGACCGATCGATCCACCAGGAGCCTGCCGATGCGAATCCCCGAATGGATGCTGTTTCTGCGTACGTGGTTGCGCCATCCGCGCCGGGTCGGCGCCCTCGCGCCATCCGGCCCGGCGCTCGCCGCGCTGATCACCGCGCATGTCCCGCGCGACGGCGCGTCCGTGATCGAACTCGGAGCGGGCACCGGCGTGTTCACGCGCGCGCTGCTCGCGCGCGGCGTCGCGAGCGACCGGCTGGTGCTCGTGGAAGCCGACCCTGCGTTCGCGAACGCGCTGCGGCATCAGTTTCCCGCGTTGCGGGTGATGCAGATGGACGCGGCCCAGCTCGGGATGACCGGCGACTTCTTCGGCGGGGAGCGCGCGCATGCGATCGTGAGCGGGTTGCCGCTCGTCGCGATGCCGGTCGAACGGGCCGTCGCGATCGTGCACGGCGCATTCGTGCGCCACCTGGCTGCCGGTGGCGCGTTCTATCAGTTCACCTATGTGCCGCGCTGCCCGATTCCGGCGCGCTATCTGGAGGCGATGCGCATGCGCGCCGTCCGGATCGGCGTCGCGTGGATGAATTTTCCGCCGGCCTTCGTGTACCGGTTCGAACGGCTCGACGACGTGGCCGGCAGGCACCGGGCTCGTGCGCTGCCGTCGCTGGAGAGGGTTGTCGATGCAACGGCTTTGCGTGGTCGGGACGCAACCCGGCGCCCCGGCGCTGTGGTGCTGTCCCCGAGCGAGGGCCCGCGCGTTGGTTCGGGCCGTGCCGATTCGCATCGGCAGATAAACAGCCGAGCCGTCGAACTGTGAGCGCGGCCACCATGGCCGCCGCACTGCCCGCGCCGGCCATCGGGGAAGCGCAACCGCACTGCGTGTGCCGCAGCGAGCATCACGGGCACAAGGTGTGCCGCGGCGATGCGGTAAACAAAACGAGGCGCCGTAAAACGGCGCCTCGTTTCATCGCTTCACCTGCATGCGACCCTGCTCGCTAGCGCGCGGCCGGCAACAGCAGCCGGCACGACGCGAGCCGCCGGGATGACGGGCAGGCGGCAGGCGCTTCGCTGCATCGCTGCCTTCGGCTGCGCGGCCAGCATGCGCGACACCGCCATCGCCTTCGGCTGCGTCGCCCGCACCCGCAACGCGTCGGCCCCCGGGCTCGCCGGCCGCAGCGCGCGCAGTGTCGCCGCATCGATGTGCACTTGCCAGAACTGCGGCCGGTAGTCGGGATCGCCGTCGCGATAACCCTGCCCCGTGATGGTCTGCCCGTCGGGGCTCACGCCGATCACGTTGACCAGGTTCAGCGTGCCGACCGACAGGCCGGCCGCTTCGAGCAACGCAACGAGGCTGCGCATGCCGCTTTGCGGCGTCCACACGAAGACGCGCGCGACACCGGTCTGCCGGTTGCTCGATTCGCCGATGACAACCCGCCCGTCCGTGCTGATCGACGACGCATGGCTATTGTCGTCGCCGTCGAGAAAACCGAGCCGCTGGATGTCGTCGCCGCCGTTCGTCCACAGCACGGCCTCCGAGTCGACCCGTTGCCCATCCGGCGTGACCACCAGGGTGCCGAGCGCGCCGGCGATCGTCCGTTCGTCCTCGGTCACGCCACGGGCCAGATCCATTCTGGCCACGCCCGCGTTGATCGTCGGCAACAGTCGTTCGCCGGCTCGTTCCGACCAAAGAAGCGCACGCGAGCCATACACGCCGTCGACATTGCCGGCGAACCCGACTGCCGCGTTCCCGGACGAGGTCATCGCGAGCAGGTGCACGAGATAGTCGCCGCCCGGCGGCAACTCGCGAAAACCCCTCGGCTGGTCCCACATGAACCGTGCATTCCGGCCGCCGGTCGTCGTCAGGCTGCCCGCCATCCTCGTGCCGGCGAGGTTCGCAACGTCAACCGATGCATCCCGGCCCGCCGTATCCGGAACGAGTTTCTGCGTGCGACCGTCGCCGGGCCATCGCACCGCCCATCGATCGAGGTTGCTGCTGTCCGTCTCGCGCGCACTGATCGACCCGCCGATCACCTGCCCATCGGCCGACACCGTCCGTGCCTGCGAGTCATAGGCATTCGCCGGCGCGGCCAGCCGCTGCCAGCCCGTCGCGGCCGACCACGAGAAGGCCATCGAGCCACCGGGCTGCGCTTCGCTCCAGTAGGAACCGATGATCGTCTTGCCGTCAGCGCTGACGGCATTGCCGTCGTACCGCACGTCGCGCGGCCCGCCCAGGTCGCCGATCACGGTCAGCGAATAACCGCCGGCCGATACCGTCTGCGCGTGAACCGCGCTCGTCGCCGACACGGCCAGCACGGCCGCGACGACATTGCGTCTCGGATGCATCCCCTTCTCCTCCGTCCGTACATCAATGAAAATCCGGTACAGGCAGCATGTTGCGCGGTGCACGCCGCTCATGCCGCACCACGCTCAATACAGGAAAATCCGGATCGTTGCGGCCGCGTCGAACGGCCCGATCTTCGGTGGTCCGAACGACTTGAGCACCGCATCGAGCATCACGGTCTGATTCGCAACGTTGGCCGCGAATTGCGTGAGCGTGAACTGCTTGTTGAAGTCGATCGGCTTGCCCTGGCTGTCCTCGAGACCGATTCCGAAGTTGCTGTCCTTCGCCGGCACCAGCAAACCGTTCTGCACGGCGCCCTTGGTCGCCTCGAAATAGCCGTCGACGCGAATCGGAATGCTGCATTTCTTCGACAGCGACAACGAGAACCGCCGACGCGGCACGGCAGGCAGGAAGCCGTTGCCGGTGGTCTGCACCTGACCGAAATTGACGATGCCGGGCTCGGGCGTCACCAGCACGTCGACGAGGCAGGGTGTCGGCTTCAGACGGGACAACCCGCTCAACCGGTACTGGAAACTCGATCGAGCCGCGTTGAGGCCGCCCTTGCCGTCGAACTGGAAGACCGCATAGATATCGTTCGGCGGCTGCATCCATTGGCCCTTCTTGCGCACCACCACCTGATAGGTGATGCTGAGCGGCACCTTCGGGCACAGCCCCCGGTCGAAGTTCCATTGCGAACACGTGCCGACGGTGGTGGTGGTTTCCACGCGCGCACCCGGTCCGCTGCCCAGGCCGAAATAGTCGCGGCCACCATAGCGAATGCCGATCTCGAGCCCCCAGGCGGCGGGATCCTGCGATCTCGGGTTCGCGTAGAAGTAAACCTGTTCGGCAAAGTTCAGTGCGGCCCCGCCGTAGTCCTTGTAGCAGTACCCCGTCGTCGTGCGTGGCGGCGATACCCAGATCACGTATCCGTCCGGCGCATCCGTCGGATACGATGCGACGCCGCCGATCGGCTCGGTGAGCGAATCGGCGCCGCCGTCGGCCAGGCAGCGCAGCGCCCACGCCGGCTGCGCGACCGCGATCAGCATCGCGAGCACGGCCCAGCGCAGCCACGTCGCGAACGGCGACACGCGTTGTTTCGCGCCCCCGCTCATTTCTTCACGCTCTTGCACGCACCAGCCTCGCATGCATACTCGACCGCCACCTGGCCGCCGTAGTCGTCGATGTGCGTGACGAACAGCGTCGACGGCGTCGCGGCCTTGAACGGCACCTCGGCCGTGCTCATCGGGCTCACCATCGTCGGCTCGATCGGCACCGGCGTCTTCTGCGTGCCCGCGCTCACGTCGACCACCGTCACGTGGTAAGGCGTCGGGTTGTCGAACACCAGCTTGTGCGCGGCCGCATCGACCCGCAGCGTCATCGGCAAGGTCCAGTCCTCGTCGCGCGCGGGCTGCGCGGCCTTCGGCCGGTAGAACAGCTTCATCTGCGTATGCAGCGCGATCTGCAGCGTGTTCGGCGTGTCGGTCTTCGGCGGCACTTCGCGGATGTTCAGGTAGAACACCGTTTCGCGATCGGCCGGCAGTTGCGCACCGGGCAGCTTCGCGATCCGCAGCACGTTGCGCTCGTTCGCCTCGACCCGCTGCAGCGGCGGCACGACCATCAGCGGCGACGTGATCTTGTTGCCCTTCGCATCTTCGAGCCACGACTGCACGAGATACGGATACGTCGTGCTCTTGTTGGTGATCGTGACGATCGCGGCCTGCTCGCCTTCGTTGAAGATCACACGCGTGCGATCGGGCACGATCGCCGCCTGGGCGGCACCTGCCAGCATCGCGCCGACGGTCGCGAACACGCCCAGCGCGCGCCGCGGGAAAGAACGGGAAAAGGAATGCTTCATCGTGGATCCGTGAAATCATCGTTCGGCCCGCGCGGCCGCTGCATGCGACTCGCCGGGTGGCTGGCACGTCACCGGAATCGGCGTGCCTTCGAGTTGGAGCTGGTTCGGCAGTGCGGCGATCGTGCAGAGCGTGCGTTCGCCCGCCCGCACCGCCAGCGTGGATTTCGGCTGAACCTGGGTCAGGAACGCCGCGCCGGCTTCGCCGACGATGCCGAGTTCCTTGCCGTTCGCCGCGTCCTGCACCGACGCCCCGAACGGCAGCGGCTTGCCGGCCGCGTCGGTCAGCGTCAGGTACAGGTTGCTGCCGCGCGCGGCGGAGAACTTCACGAAGCCGATCGCGCCGTCGGTCAGCACCATGCGCTGGATCGGGTTCGTCACCTGCACTTCGAGCGGCAGCTTCTCGACGTTGACGGTCGCGTCGTACACGTTGTACGGCGAGATGCCGTCGAGCACCGCGTAGCCGCGCGAATCGGTATGCGTGAGCGTGCCGGACAGCGGCACGTCGGGCACGCCGTCGGTCGACACCAGCAGCCGCGTGTCGCCCGCATTGCCGTTGGCGTGCGCCGACACGCCGTACTGCGTCGCGACGAACGAGCCGTCGACTTCGAGCGACGCGGCCGCATACGCGTTGGCGAGCGTCGATGCCTGCGCGGTCAGCTGATACGCCGACGAGCGCTGGCGGTAGCTCGCGTTCGCCGACGCGCGTCCGTCGGTCGCGCCCGCGTTGATCTGGTAGGTGCGGCCATTCGGATCGTCGTAGATGTAGCCCGCGTTCACGCTCGTGCTGCCGCTGCCCGTCGTCAGGTTCGACGTGACGGTGTGACGCCCGCCGATCGGCAACGTCGCGGTGACCGAGACCTGGTTGCCGCTTGCGCCCGCGCTCTGCGTGCGGAAAGCCGACACGCTGACGTTCAGGTTGCGCAGCGTGCCGATCGAGAACGCGCGCGTCAGCGTGAGGCCGACGCGCTGCTCGTTCGCACGTTCCCAGTAGGTCGTCTGGTCGTAGGAAAAATAGGTCGACGTGTCGCCGAAACGCTTCGACAGCGTCGCCGAGTAGCGCTGCTTGCTGTTGGCGAGGCCGTATGCGGTCGGGTCGCCGGAGAACTGTGCGAAGTTCGTGTATTCGCGCTCGGAGAAGCGGTAGCCGAAGAAGCGCACGTCGGCATCGAGCCCGTCGAAGTGCTTCGAATAGTTGATGCGATACGAGTTGCCGTTGCGCGTCGCGCCGTTCCACCACAGCTTCGCCCGCGCATGCGTGACGTCGGCCGACACCGCGCCGAACGCGCCGAAATCGCGACCGACGCCGAGCGCGATCGACGTGTAGCCCGACGCGGCGATGAAACCGCCATACGCCGTGACGTCGAACGGCAGGCCGTACGCGATTTCGCCGAAGCCGAAGAACGGCGTGATGCCGGCGCCGCCGAACAGGCGCGGCTTGCCGACCGCGGCCTTGTAGCGCAACTGCCCGGCGCGCGCGAGGAACGGCACGGCGGCCGTCGTCACCTGGAAGCGCTGCACGCTGCCGTCTTCTTCCTCGACCGCCACGTCGAGCGTGCCCTGCACGCTCGTGTTGATGTTCTGCAGCGCGAACGCGCCCGGCGACACGCGCGTCACGTACAGCACGCGGCCGGCCTGCGACACCGTCACGGTCGCGTTGGTGCGCGCGACGCCCGAGATCAGCGGCGCATAGCCGCGCAGCGACGGCGGCAGCATGCGGTCGTCGCTGCGGATCGACGCGCCCGTCAGCGCGAACGTGTCGAAAATGTCGGAGGTCAGGTAGTCGTCGCCGAACGTCACCGTCGACTGGATCGATGGCAGCGCGCGAAACGCATACAGCCGGCTGAAGCGGAACGTCCGGTCCGCGTACGCCGTGTTACCCACGTTCGATTGCGCCTGATAGTCGCCGCGAAAGCGCCACGCATCCCAGTTCGCGCCCACCGTCCCGTAGGCCTGGATCGCATTCGTCTGTCCGCCGCCCGCACCGAAGTTGCGGTTCGTGTTCGCGATCACGCGGTAATCGAGCATCGCCCCCGGAATGCCTTCGGACCAGCGCGCCGGCGGCAGGTAGGTCGAATCGGTGAATTCGAGCGCGGCCTGCGGAATCGTGATCTTGAGCCGCCCGTCGCTTTTCAGGTAACGCACGGTCGCGCCCTCGATCGCGCCGAGGTCGACGCAACGCCCGCCCTGGAAGCGCGGCAGATCCTTCACGAGCGACGGCTTCAGCCCGAACTGCGCGACGAGCTCGGGCCGCAGGCACGGCTTGCCGGCGCCCGACGCGTCGACCGCGATGAATTCGATCGCTTGCAGCCCGTAGAACAGGTCGTTGACCTGCACGTCGAGCATGTACTCGCCGGGCAGCGTGAAGTCCGCCTGCGAGAACTGCGACAGGTCGACGTTGCTCGTTCCGTCGATGTCGAGGAACGACGAATTGAATTCCGTCGCCTGGCTCTGGCTGCCGACGACCAGCACGGAGACGCAAAGGAAGGAATGTCTGATTCGCACGCGGCGCTACCGAGAGTCCAGGGAGAAGGAAAACGGGAGGAAAGAGGAAGGAGGAAGGGATGCATGCACCCCTCCTCCGGTACGGACGCTTACTGGTAGCGGACCGTGAAGTTCGCGACGCCGTCGGCGGTACCCGGCGTCACGCCGGCTGCCGTCGCTTCGTACATCGCCGCGAAGCGTGCGGTGTTCGTGCCGTTCTGCAGCAGCGTCGGCGCCTTCTGCTCGGCGCCGTTGTCGAGGTATTCGCCCGACGCGGCTTGCAGGCGGATGCCGACGTTGGTGGCCGAACCGATCGTGGCGAGCAGCTTCGGCTGGCCGGCGCTCGACGTGCCCGTGAACGTGAAGTACGCGTTCTGCGCGATGCTGGTGTCGCAGTCGGTCAGCTTGATGTCGAACGACACCGGGTCCGACTTGTCGCCGGCCTGCTTGAACTTGTTGGTCGGCACCTTGCCGAGCTGCACGGTCTGGTTGACCGAGTTCGAATCGATGCCGCATGCGCCCGCGACGATCTCGCCCGTGAAGTTGATCGTGCCGGTGCCCGCTGCGAAGGCCGAGGTGGACAGGGCCGCGAGTGCGACAGCGGTCAGGATGGATTTTTTCATGACGTTTCCCGTAAGGAGTGCAAATGGAATGGACGACGTGGCGGACACAAACGGCAGCGCATGGTGGCTCCCGTCCGACACGAGGCGGCATTATCGAGATAACCATGAAAGATTTCTGTAAATCATTGTCAAATGATTCTGACAATGTTCGATTCCGCACTCTAAAACGGCACTCTTTCTTTTGAATTTACAATCCCAAAATTTTTATCCGCAGTCCTTTTTTATTTTCCGGAACCGATTGAAGATTAAGGGGATTTCTTGCCGATAATCGTCTCCACCCCCGCTCTCCCTTGCCGGCATTGGCTCATGCGGAGCCACCACTCAAAAGACAAAACATTGTCCTACGCCGCCATCGTTGCCCGATTGCAACGCGAATATCGACTCATTTTCAACTGACAGGAAATTAAAGACGGCATTTCATCAATACGGACTTATCGCGCAAACGATTGCGAAAAGCATACAAACGTTTTACCGCGACATTTTGCCGCCGCCATTAATTCCAATACATTGATTAATTCTTTCGTCAATTGCCGATCTTGAATCGCATGCATGCGCGGTCGCCGGAACGCGGCTGGCGTGCCGGATTGGACGGGATGAAAACGACGAAGCGCCGCGCATACGTTTGCGCCGGCAGGTGACACGATCGACCCACGGATGCGGGACGCCGCGAAAGCAGCGCCGCCGCCCCGCCGAGCGATGAAAGAGCGGAGAGCGGTGTGCTGAACAGCGAAAGGAAATGCCGACGATGATCGGCGACATGGCGGGCACGGCACGCCCCGTTGAAATGGCGGCCGCACGTAGAATCGCGCGGCCGCCGTCGTATTGCGTGGCACGCTGCCGTGTCACGCAACACATCGCCGACTACACGGAAGCCGCGGCCTCCGCCGTTGCCGGCGCCCAGCCGCCGCCGAGCGCACGGTACAGCGCGATCGCGTTCGCGAGCCTGAGCTGCCTGAGCCGGATCAGCTCCTGCCCCGACTCGTACGTGCTGCGCTGCGCGTCGAGCAGTTCGAGATACGTCGCGACGCCGCCCGCATAGCGACGCTCCGCGAGCTTCAGCCGCGCGCCGTCCGCCGCATACACGTCCTGCTGCGCGGCAAGCTGCCGGTCGATCCAGTCGCGCGCGGCGAACGCATCGGCCACTTCGCGAAACGCGGTCTGGACGGCCTTCTCGTATTCGGCGACCGCGATGTCCTTGCGCGCGTGCGCGACGTCGAGGTTCGCGCGATTGCGTCCGCCCGCGAAGATCGGCAGCGTGATGCGCGGCGCGAACGTCCACACGCTCGTGCCGGCCGCGAACAGGTTCGAGAACGCGTCGCTCACCGAGCCGTAGTCGGTCGTCAGCGCGATGCGCGGGAAGAACGCCGCACGCGCCGCGCCGATGTTCGCGTTCGCGGCCTTCAGCCGTGCCTCGGCCTGCCGGATGTCCGGCCGTCGTTCGAGCAATTGGCTCGGCGCGCCGGGCGCCACGGGCGCGATCGACAGCGTGTCGAGCGCGGTCGCGTCGTCGGGCACGTTGCGCGCGAAATCGCCCGCCAGCAATTGCAGCGCCCGTACGGCCTGCGCATGCTCGCGCTGCAGCGCGGCCTGCGACGCGCGCGCGGACGCCACCAGCATCTCGGCCGAGCGCAGCTCGATCGCGTCGCTCGTGCCCGCGGCATAGCGGCGTTGCGTGAGCGCGGCCATCCGCTCGCGGGCTTCGAGCGTACGCTGAGCGAGCGCCAGTTGCTCGTGCAACGATCGCTCGGAAACATACGCGCCCGCCACTTCGGCGATCACGCCGATGCGGACCGTGCGCTGCGCGTCGGCCGTCGCGAAGTATTCGGCGAGCGCCGCGTCGGACAGGTTGCGCACGCGGCCGAACAGGTCGAGCTCGTACGCGCTGATGCCGACGCCCGCGCGATACAGCCCGCTGATCGCGCTTTCGCGCACGACCGGGTCGTACTGGCGCGCGCGTTCATAGCCGAGATTCGCATCGACCGACGGCATCCGGTCCGCGCGCTGTACGCCATACAGCGCGCGCGCTTCGTCGAGCCGGCCGGCCGCGATCCGCAGGTCGCGGTTGTTCGCGAGCGCCGCGTCGATCCACGCCTGCAGCGCCGGATCGGTGAAATACGCATGCCAGTCGTCGAGCAACGCGGCATCCTGCGCCGCGGCCGGTTCGGCCGCCGATGCCGTGCCGGCGTCGACCGGCGCATAGGTCGCCGGCACCGGCGCGGCCGGACGCTCGTAACGCGGCGCGAGCGAACAGCCGGCAAGCGCCAGCGCGGCGGCCAGCGCGACCTGAACCCGCAGCGCGCCGCGTGCATTCAGCGCAAACATCATGGTTGCGAACCCTCCATCGTCGTCGGCTGCGCGCCGCCGCGTCGGCGCGGGCCGACGTCGAACAGGCGGCCGACGATCACGAAAAACAGCGGGACGAGGAACACCGCGAGCACGGTCGCCGTGATCACGCCGCCGAGCACGCCGGTGCCGATCGCCATCTGCGCGCCGGACGCGGCGCCCGACGCGAACGCGAGCGGCAGCACGCCGACGCCGAACGCGAGCGACGTCATCACGATCGGCCGCAGCCGCAGGCGCGCGGCCTCGAGCGCGGCGTCGACGAGCGACATGCGCTGCGCGACCAGATCCTTCGCGACTTCGACGATCAGGATCGCGTTCTTCGCGGACAGCCCGATCGTCGCGATCAGCCCCACCTTGAAATAGATGTCGTTCGGCATCATCCGCAGCGTGACGCCGAGCACCGCGCCGATCACGCCGAGCGGGACGACCAGCATCACCGCGAACGGAATCGACCAGCTCTCGTAGAGCGCCGCGAGCGCGAGGAACACGACGAGCACCGACAGCGCGAACAGCATCGGCGCCTGCGCACCCGACAGCCGCTCCTCGAACGACTGCCCCGACCACGCATAGCCGATGCCGGCCGGCAGCTTCGCGGCGATCCGCTCGATCGCGCTCATCGCCTCGCCGCTGCTGTGGCCGGCCGCGGCCGAGCCGTTGATCGTGAACGACGGATAACCGTTGTAGCGCGTGAGCTGCGGCGGCCCGAGCGTCCAGTGCAGCGTCGTGAACGCCGCGAGCGGCACCATCTCGCCGCGTGCGTTGCGCACGCGCAGCTTCTTCACGTCGTCCGGATCGAGCCGGTGCAGCCCGTCGGCCTGCACCATCACGCGCCGCACCTGCGTGCCGTGCATGAAGTCGCCGATATAGTCGGAGCCGAACATCACCGCGAGCGTCGTGTTGATCTCGTCCATCGACACGCCGAGCGCGGACGCCTTCGCACGATCGATGTCGAGCTTCAGTTGCGGCGCGTCCTGCGTGCCCGCGAACATCAGGTCGGTGAGCGCGCGATCCTTGCCGCCCGCCGCGAGCAGTTGCTCGCGCGCGGCGCTGAACGTCGCGTAGTCGAGCCCGCCGCGGTTCTGCAGCCGGAAGTCGAAACCGCTCGACGAACCGAGATCGGGCAGCGCCGGCGAGTTCATCGCGAACACGGTCGTGTTCGGCGTGCCCGCGAAACGCTCGTTGATGCGCGCGACGATCGACTGCACGTGATCGCGCTCGGCCTTGCGCTCCTTCCAGTTCTTCAGCGTGACGAAGATCATCCCGCCGTTCGGCCCTTCGCCGTACAGGTTGAAGCCGCCGAGCGCATACGTGTAGGCGGTCGGCTCGTCGCGGCGGATGGCCGACTCGACTTCGCGCACGCTCTGCATCGTTTCCGCGAGCGGCGTGCCTTGCGGGCGAATCACCATCACCATGAAGTTGCCCTGGTCCTCGTCCGGCAGGAACGCGGTCGGCAGTTGCGTGAGCATCAGCGCGGCGGCCGCGGTCAGCGCGCCGTACACGACGAGCCAGCGCACCGGCTTCTTCAGCATCGTGCCGACCCGCGTCGCATAGCGCTGCGTCGCCCGCGCGACGAAACGGTTGAACCAGCCGAAGAAGCCGCCCTTCTCGTGATGGTCGCCGGACACCGGCTTGAGCAGCGTCGCGCACAGCGCGGGCGTCAGCGACAGCGCGAGGAAGGCCGAGAAGCCGATCGACACCGCGAGCGACAGCGCGAACTGCCGGTAGATGTTGCCCACCGCGCCGCCGAAGAACGCCATCGGCACGAACACCGACGTCAGCACCACGGTGATCCCGACGATCGCGCCGCTGATCTGTCGCATCGCCTTGACGGTCGCGTCGTACGGCCCGAGTCCCTCCTCGACCATCAGTCGCTCGACGTTCTCGACGACGACGATCGCGTCGTCGACGAGGATGCCGATCGCGAGCACCATGCCGAACATCGTCAGCACGTTGATCGAGAAGCCGGCCGCATACATCACGCCGAACGTGCCCGCGAGCGCGACCGGCACGACCAGCGTCGGAATCAGCGTCGCGCGCAGGTTCTGCATGAACAGGAACATCACGAGGAACACCAGCACGCCGGCCTCGATCAGCGTCGTGACGACCTTGTTCATCGATACGCGCACGAACGACGACGTCTCGTACGGGATCTGGTATTTCACGCCCGGCGGGAAGTACGCGGACAGCTCGTCCATCGTCGCGCGCACGCGCTTCTCGGTGGACACCGCGTTCGAGCCCGGCGCGAGCTTGATGCCCATTCCGGTCGCGACCTTGCCGTTCACGTACGACGGATAGTTGTAGTCGTTGCCGCCGAATTCGACGCGCGCGACGTCGCGCAGGAACAGCGCCGAGCCGTCGGGCCGCGCGCGCAGCGCGATCGCGCCGAAATCGGCCGGCGTCTTCAGCGGTGCGTCCGCGAACACGGTCGCCGCGATCGGCGCGCTGGCCGGCACCGCGCTGCGGCCGATATCGCCGATCGTCACGCGCGCGTTGTGCGCGCGCACGGCCGACGCGATGTCCGACGCGGTGAGGCCGTGCCCGGCCATCTTCACCGGGTCGGGCCAGATCCGCATCGCATATTCGGCGCCCCAGAACTGCACCTTGCCGACGCCCTCGACGCGGCGCAGCGCCTGCACGACGTTCGCCGACGCGTATTCGCCGAGCTGCACGTCGGTCATCCGGCCATCGTCGGACGTCAGCGACACGACGAGCTGGATGTTGTCGGCGGCCTTCTCGACCTGGATGCCGTCGCGGCGCACGGGCTCGGGCAGGCGCGCATCGACGGTCTTCAGCCGGTTCTGCACTTCGACGGCCGCGAGATCGGCGTTCACGCCCTGCTTGAACGTCAGGTACAGCGATGCCGCCCCTGCGCTGCTCGTCGCGGACGTATACAGCAGCCCCGGCGCGCCGTTCATCTCGCGCTCGATCAGCGCGGTCACCGATTCCTCGACGACCTGCGCGGACGCGCCCGGGTACGTCGCATAGATGCTGACGACGGGCGGCGCGATGTCCGGGTACTGCGCGACGGGCAGCGCGCGAATCGCGAACAGGCCGCCCAGCATGATGAAGATGGCGATCACCCACGCGAAGACGGGGCGATCGATGAAGAAACGTGCCATGTTGGTTTGAACCGGTCAGGTTTGACGGGCGGCCGCCTGCGAAGCGGCCGCGGGCGGCGCCGCCTTCGACGACGGCGCTTTCTCGACGGGCTTGACGGCCGTATCGGGCGCGAACTGCGCGGCGTCGTCGACGATCACGCGCTCGCCGCCCGCGAGGCCGCGCGTGATGCGCCAGTCATGGCCGCTCATCTGGTCGGCTGTGACCTCGACGTCCTTGACCTTGCCGTTCGCGCCGACGACCCGCACCGACGTGCGGTCGGCCGTGCGCAGCAGCGCGTCGCGCGGCACGAGGATCGCCCGCTGGTCGACCGCCGTGTCGAGCGCGATCCGCACATACGCACCCGGCAGCAGCTCGCGCTCCGGATTCGGGAACAGCGCGCGCATCGCGACGGTGTCCGTCGTCGGATCGACCGCAAGATCGCTGAACAGCAGCTTGCCCTTCAGCGGATACGCGGTGCCGTCGGCGCGCAGCAGCGTCACCGCGACGTCGTGCTGCGCGATGCCCGTCGCGCGCCCGCTCTTCACCGCGCGACGCAATGCGTCGACGTCGGCGGCCGGCTGCGAGAAGTTCACGTAGATCGGATCGAGCTGCTCGACGGTCGTGAGCGGGGTCGCCTGGTCCTGCCCGACGAGCGCGCCCTCGGTCACGAGCGCGCGCCGTGCGCGGCCCGCGATCGGCGCGGTGACGGTCGCGTAGTCGAGCTGCAGCTGCGCGCGCGCGAGTTCGGCTTTTGCCGATGCGACCTCGGCCTTCGCCTGCGTATCGGCCGCGACGGCCTCGGTGTGGTCGCGCTCGCTCACCGCTCGATCGCGCACGAGATCGTCGTAACGGCGGCGCTTGTCGGTCGCGGCGAGCGCGGCGGCCTGCGCCTTCGCGAGCGCACCCTGCGCGGCGTCGCGTGCGGCCTTCAGCGGCGCGGGATCGATGCGGAACAGCACCGCGCCCTGCTTCACTTCCTGGCCTTCCTCGTAGGTACGGGCGGTGACGATGCCCGCGACCCGCGCGCGGACTTCCGCCTGCCGGTAGGCGTCGAGCCGGCCCGGCAGTTCGACGGTCATCGGCACGGCCGTCGGGCGCACCGTCACGACGGTGGCCTGCTTCGCGGTCTCCGGCGCGGCGTCCTTGTCGCCCTTTCCGCATCCGGCCACGGCCAGCAGGGCCGCGAGCGCGAACGGCGCCAGCCGCATGCGGCGCCACAGGGTGCGTTTGTTATTCATGTTCTGACCTCGGATCATTCGCCGCCGATACAATGCGGCGGCTCAGGGTGGCCGATTATAATCAGTCACGACTGATTAAATACATGCTGTTTCAATCTGACCGACACACTGTCTCAATAAAACGACAGCGAACTGTAAGGAATTTCACGACATGGCCCGCAAGACCCGGGAAGAATCGCTCGCCATCAAGCACCGGATCCTCGACGCCGCCGAGCTCGTGCTGCTCGAAAGAGGCGTCGCGCAGACCGCGATGGCGGACCTCGCCGAGGCCGCCGGGATGTCGCGGGGCGCCGTCTACGGCCACTACCGCAACAAGATGGAAGTGTGTCTGGCGATGTGCGACCGCGCGTTCGCGCGCACGTCGGAAGGCTTCGACGCGGGCGACGGCCTGCCGCCGTTCGCGACGCTGCGCCGCGCCGCGTCGCACTACCTGCAGGAATGCGGCGAGCCGGGCCCGATGCAGCGCGTGCTCGTGATTCTCTATACGAAGTGCGAGCAAAGCGAGGAGAACGGCGCGCTGCAGCGGCGCCGCATGCTGCTCGAGCTGCAGATGCTGCGGATCACGAAGGCGCTGCTGCGTCGCGCGATCGCCGCCGGCGAGCTCGCCGCCGATCTCGACGTGCATCTGGCCGCCGTTTATCTGGTGTCGCTGCTCGAAGGCGTGTTCGCGTCGATGATCTGGACCAACCGGCTGCGCGGCAACCTGTGGAACGACGCCGAGGCGATGCTCGACGCCGGCTTCGACGCCGTCCGGACCTCCGCCGCGCTGCGTGGGCGCGCGCAAAAATTGCCGGACTGACGAAAATCGTCGTAACAAATGCTGATTTAACCCGATTTACCGCACTGCGAAACGAATGAGCTGACCCCCTTTAAAATTTTTAACGTTTTGCGGAACATCGGTAGACTGACGCTGTCATCTTTCTTTAGCGTCTTCGTGATAACCGGGTTCGACCCGGTAGGCACGCCGCCGTTCGAAGCGGGCACTGCCCCGCAGGTTGGGTCGAACGGAAACGACACAGGCCCCTGGCGGGGCCTGTTTTGTTGCACGCCCGCCGCCCGCCCCGTC
>NZ_JACCQA010000030.1:0-93660 GCF_015712215.1 Burkholderia sp. 9779_493 | reverse complement strand
GCCCCGACCCCGCGCCGCACGACGGCGACGCGTCCGACGGCCTGCGCGTGCAGGATCTCGATCTCAACCTGTTGAAGACGTTTCGCGCGGTGTATGAAGCGCGGCACGTCGGCCGCGCGGCGCTGCGGCTCGGCGTCACGCAGCCGTCCGTCAGCTACGCGCTCGGCCGGCTGCGGCTGATGTTCCGAGACGCGCTGTTCGTGCGCACCGGCACCGGCGTCGAGCCGACGCCGCGCGCGCAGCGGCTCGCGATCTCGGTCGACAAGGCGCTCGCGATCCTGCAGGACGTGCTCGACGAAGGCTCACGCTTCACGCCCGACAGCACGCAGCGCGTGTTCCGCCTGCACATGAGCGATTTCGCGGCGAGCGCGTTCCTGCCGACGCTGCTCGCCGCGTTCGCCCGGCGCGCGCCGGGCGCCGTGATCGAGACGCTGCACGTCGACGAATGCCAGCTGAACGTCGCGCTCGAATCGGGGCGCATCGACTTCGCGCTCGGGCATTTCGCCGATGCGTCGAGCCACTTCCAGCGCACCGCGCTGCTGCACGAGCGCTGTGTGCTGCTGATGCCGCGCCGCACCGCGCAGCGCGTCGGGCTGCCCGACGATTTCGTGCTCGACGGCGCGGCGCCCGACGCGCTGCGCTTCGTCGCCGTCACGTCGCATCCGCAGTCGATGCAACTGCTCGAACGGCACGCACTGATGCCGCGGGTGCGCGCGGCGCTGCCCGATTTTCTGGTGGTGCCGGCGCTGTTGCAGGACGGCGACTACGCGCTGATCCTGCCGGAGACGATCGCGATCACGTTCGCGGCACGCCAGCCGTGCGTGCTGTACGAGATCGCCGGCGCCGGCGAATGGGGCGTCAACGCGTACTGGCACCGCCGCTTCGACGCGGACCCCGGCCATCGCTGGCTGCGCGCGCTGCTGCTCGAGCTGTTCAATATCGGCGAGCAGGCGCCGTTCGACGCATGGCTCGCGCCGCAGCCGCCCGCCTGCGCGTAGCGGCGCGAGCGGACACGGGCGCGGGCTCGCCGAGACGCTCAGAACGACGTGAGGATGCCGGCGACGAGCGAACTCGCGGTCGCGCCCGGCTTGGCCACCGCGACGCCGCCGCCGGCCGCGCCGTTGACGACGAAGCGGGCATGCGCGCCGTTGCGTACCATCGCGGCGCCCGTGTACAGCACCGTGCGCTTCGACAGCGGATAGTCGAAACGAATGCCGTACGAATCGGCATTGCCGTCGCTGTCGGCCACCTTCCGGTAATGGCCGACGCTCAGCAGCAGCGACGCACGCCCGATCGGCACCGTCGCGCTGAGCTCCATGATGTCGCTGTGCGGATAGGCGCTCTGACTGTCGATCGCGGTCGCGACATCGGGGCCGCCGCGATGGCGCAGGTACAGCGCGGCCACCTTCACGACGTTGAAGTCGTACGAAATCGCACCGAGCGTGTAGTTGCCGTTCGCGGCCGTGCTCGTGGCGCCGAGCGTCGATGCGGCCACCGGGCTGAACTTCTGCTGCATGTAGTCGACGTCGACCGACAGCCCGCCGCGCACGTAGTTGAGGCCGGCGCCGTAGGTATCGCCGAGCGTCGCCGGCTGCCCGGCCGCGCCGTTGGCGCCGCGCGCGGCCATCGCGCGCAACAGGAAGCCCGCGTAGCGCGGCGACGTGTAGCGCATCGAGTTGCGTACGCGCAGGAACGCGGGCCCGACGAAATTGTTGGTCGCGTTGCCCCAGGCGAGCCCCGCGCCGAGCCCCGGCAGGCTGTACGTGACGAGCGTCGTATGCAGGATCGTGTAGAGCTCGCCGAACTGCACGCCGCCGAACGGCCCGGTGATGCCGACCCACGCTTCGCGGCCGAACAGCGCGCTGCTGTTCGACAACGCGCCGCTCGCCGCGTTGAAACCGTCCTCCAGCTTGAAGATCGTCGCGTAGCCGCCGCCGAGATCCTCGACGCCCTTCAGCCCCCACTGCGACGCCCACAGGTTGCCGCTGCCCATGCGCGTCACGTGGTTCGGCCCGGCGTTCGCGTATTCGATCGCGGTGTCGATGCGGCCGTAGAGCGTCACGCTCGATTGCGCGACGGCCGGCAGCGCGATGCATGCGAGCAGCGCGGCAAGCGGTACGGCAAGCCGGTCGGCCCGCCCGTTCGGATGGTTCATCTGCGTCGTCCCGTAGAAGTTGCGGCGCCTGTCGGCATCGCGCCGCTTGATGTGAAGCGCGTTCGCTTTCAGATGCGAACGCTGCCGATAAAAACCGGGCCGAGTCTAGGAACGACAATTTCGGACGTCGACGCAATGCGCTCTATAACGCTTATAGATGCGCCGCATGACGCGCGCGGGCCCCGCCGCACGCGCGCTGCACGGCGGCCCGTGCGCACGGTCTCGGTGTTTTCTTTATCCGGGTCGGTAAATGTCCGTGTGGCGCGGCTGTCACTCCGGCTATGGCGGCCGAATTTGGCCGACTACGCTGCTCTCCGATCGTGTCGATCGTGTCACCCGCACGCTTTCGCGCCGCGACCGCGCCCGGCCCGCCAGGCCGATGCCGCGCTTTCCCACCGCCCGCTCCTGGAGAACCCGCATGTCCGCATCCACGGCCCGCGCTGCCGACGGCAAGCGCTATACGTACGAATGGTATGTCGTCGTCATCTGCATGCTCGCGTACATCTTTTCGTTCGTCGACCGGCAAGTCCTCGTGCTGATGATCGAACCGATCAAGCGCGACCTGCACCTGTCCGATACGCAGTTCAGCCTGCTCAACGGCTTCGCGTTTTCGCTGTTCTATGCGGTGATGGGCTTGCCCGTCGCGTATCTCGCCGACCGCTATGCGCGCCCGCGCATCATCTCGCTCGGCATCGCGCTGTGGAGCGTCGCGACCGCCGCGTGCGGGCTCAGCCAGCATTTCGTGCAGATGTTCGTCGCGCGGATGGGTGTGGGCGTCGGCGAGGCCGCGCTGTCGCCCGGCGCGTATTCAATGCTCGCCGACTACTTCCCGAAGGAGAAGCTCGGGCGCGCGGTCGCCGTGTATTCGCTCGGCTCGTTCATCGGCGGCGGCATCGCGTTCCTGATCGGCGGCTACGTGATCGCGCTGCTCAAGCATGCGAGCGCATTCACGCTGCCGGTCGTCGGACAGGTGCATGCGTGGCAGGTCACGTTCCTGATCGTCGGGCTGCCGGGCATCCTCGTCGCGCTGCTGTTCGCCGCGACCGTGCGCGACCCGCAGCGCAAGGGGCTCGCGCAGGATCGCTCGGGCGCCGTGCGGCGCGTGTCGATGCGCGATTCGCTGCGCTTCGTCGGCACGCACCGCGCGACCTTCGCGTGCCACTACCTCGGCTTCTCGTTCTACGCGATGGCGCTGTACTGCCTGCTGAGCTGGACGCCCGCGTTCTATATCCGCCGCTTCGGGATGACGGCCGTCGAAGCTGGCTATACGCTCGGCATCGTGCTGCTGGTCGCCAACACCGCCGGCGTGTTCTGCGGCGGCTGGCTCAACGACTGGCTGCTGCGGCGCGGTCGCGGCGATGCGCCGATGCGCGCCGGCGCGATCGGCGCCGCGTGCATGGCGATCCCCGCGACGCTATTCACGCAGCTCGACAGCCTGCCCGCATCGCTCGCGATGCTGGTCGTCGCGATGTTCTTCGCGTCGTTCCCGATGCCGACCTCGACCGCCGCGATGCAGACGCTCGCACCGAACCAGATGCGCGCGCAGATCTCCGCGTTGTTCCTGCTCGTGTCGAACCTGATCGCGCTCGGCATCGGCACGACCGTCGTCGCGCTGTTCACCGATCGCGTGTTCGGCGCACCGGCCGCGGTCGGCCATTCGATGTCGATCGTCAACGTCGCGGCGGCCACCCTGGCCGCGCTGCTGCTCGCGGTCGGCTGCCGGCACTATCGCCGCAGCCTCGACCGTGAACGCGGTCACACGTCGGCCGCGACGCCGCAGGCCGCCGGCGCTGGCGACGCGATTGCCGCGCGCTGAACGCCGGGCACGACCGCGCGCCCGAGTATTATCCATCCGGCTGATTCAGGCATCGTTTTTTAATCGATTTGATTTATGCGATGCCCGTCCCTATTCTCGATCGCATGAAGGCGCGGGCTCTGCCGCGCCGCTTTCCTCTATCCCACGGAATTTCCCATGCAAGCGAACCGTCACCAGGTCCGGATCGACGCGCTGATCGACGCGGCGCAGGACATCCGCTGTTTCCGGGTCTCGCGCGTCGACGGCCAGCCGTTCGACGCGTACGAACCGGGCGCCCATATCGACGTCACCGCGCCGTCCGGCATCACGCGGCAATACTCGCTGTGCGGCAACCCCGACGAGCGCGGCAGCTACCTGTTCGCGGTGAAGAAGGAAGCGCGGTCGCGCGGCGGCTCGCGTTCGCTGCACGACGACGTGAGCGTCGGCGCCGAGTTGTCGATCGGCACGCCGCGCAACCTGTTTCGTCTGACCGATGACGCGAGCGAGCACGTGCTCGTCGCGGCCGGCATCGGCATCACGCCGCTGCTGTCGATGGCGTATGCGCTGCACAAGCGCGGCGCGCGTTATCGACTGCACTATTTCGCGCGCAGCCGCGACCATGCCGCCTTCGTCGACGAACTGTCGGCCGGGCCGTTCGCGGCGCACGTGACATTCCATTACGGCGTCGAGCCCGATGCGCTCGCGGCCGAACTCGGCCGTTGCATGGAATCGATCGACCCGACGGCGCACGTCTATACGTGCGGCCCCGGGCCGTTCATGGATGCCGTCGTCGCGGCCGCGGCCACGCGAATCCCGGAAGACGCGATTCATCTCGAACGCTTCGCGGCGGAACCCGTCGCCGCGGATGCGGGCAATGCCGAAGCCGGTTCGAGCCTGGCCGACGGCTTCGAAGTGCGCCTGCACCGCAGCGGCCAGTCGGTGCGCGTCGCCCCCGATACGTCGATCGTCGACGCACTCGCGACGATCGGCATCGAGGTCGACACGTCATGCGGCGAAGGCGTGTGCGGCACCTGCATGGTGCCCGTCATCGACGGCGAGCCCGATCATCGCGACCACTGCCTGAGCAAGGCCGAGCGCGTGAGCAATACGGTGATCTGCTGCTGCGTGTCGCGCGCACGTTCCGCCGTGCTGGTGCTCGATCTCTGACACGTCGGGCGCGCCGACATGCCGCGGCGCCGATCCAGCGACGGGCCGATGCACCGGTGCGCTGGAAGCCGATGCAGGCCGACGCCGGCGCGCCCCATCGGCCGCTCATCGCGCACCACCCGAGCGTCACTCGTCGAAGCGCTCGACGATCTCGGCGAGCAGCGCACGCATCCACGCGTTGCCTTCGTCCTCGTGGAAATGCTCGTGCCAGTGCATCGTCACCGGCGCGGGCGGCAACGTGACCGGCAGCTCATACAGACGAAATGCGTTGTCGCGGTTCAGGATCTGCGCGAGCCGCTTCGGCAGCGTCGCATACAGATCGGTGACCGACAGCACGCTCGGCAGCGCGACGAAGTGCGGCACCTCGAGCGCGATGTTGCGGCCCACGCCCTGCGCGCGCAACGCGTCGTCGAGCGCGTGGTGGCTGTGCTCGACCGATTTCACGTTGACGTGCGCGGCGCGCACGAACTGGTCGAGGCTCAGCGCGGCAGCCGCCGGCAGCCCGCGCCGGCGCCCCGTCATGCACACGTAGGTTTCCTCGAACAGCAACTGGTGGCGCGTGCGCGGCATCAGCTCCGGCAGGTTGCCGATCGCGAAATCGAGCCGGCTCGCGCGCAGCGCCTCCTCGATCTCCTCCACCGGCAGCGGCTGCACGCTGAGCGTCACGCGCGGCGCGCGCTCGCGCAGCGCCTGGCAGATCGCCGGCAGGTACGCCATCTCGCCCGCATCCGACAGCGACAGCCGGAACGTGCGCGTGCTGGCGGCCGGATCGAAGCGCTCCGCATAGCGCAGCGCGACGCGGACCATGTCGAGCGCCTTGCCGACGATGCCGGCGAGTTCCAGCGCGACCGGCGTCGGCTGCATGCCCAAACGCGTCCGCACGAACAGCGGATCGTCGAACAGCGTGCGCAGCCGGCCGAGCGAATAGCTGACGGCCGGCTGCGACAGCGCGAGCCGCTCGCCGGCCTTCGTCAGGCTGCGTTCCTCGACGATCGCCTGGAAAACGCGCAACAGGTTCAGATCGAGATGATCGACCGACGTCATCGTGACCTCCATCATTTGCCGTATTTATTTGATCATCGATTTTAGATCAATTTGACCGATATGTAGCAGAAGACGAGACTGGTCCCTGGACGCTGCGCACGGCGCGGCCCGATTTTCGCGACTCTTTCCCCACGACGACGATGAGCGACATTGCCTACCAGACGATCGACACCCGCGCGTTGCATGGTCTCGCGCAGCCCGACCGCATCGCGCCCGCGATGTATCACGATCCCGCGCTGTTCGAAGCCGAACTCGACCGCATCTTCTACCGCACCTGGATCTGGGTCGCGCACGCCAGCGAACTGCCGAACCCGGGCGACTTCATCACGACGACGATCGGCCGCCAGCCGGTGATCGTCGTGCGCGACAAGACCGGCGAGATCAACGTGCTGCAGAACCGCTGCCGCCATCGCGGCGCGACCGTGTGCGAAGCGCACAAGGGCAACGCGAAGGGCTTCACGTGCCCGTATCACAGCTGGTCGTACGCGCTCGACGGCACGCTGCGCGCGCTGCCGTACGGCGACGGCTACGAAGGCGTGTGCGACAAAGGCGACCTGCCGCTCGTGAAGCTGCGCGTCGGCGTGTACCAGGGGCTGATCTTCGCGAGCTTCAACGATGCGATCGAACCGCTCGAGGATTTCCTCGGCGGCGCGAAGCCGTGGATCGACCTGTTCATGAAACAGGGCGCCGGCTACCCGATCAAGGCGAACGGCGAACACAAGTTCAAGTTCAAGGGCAACTGGAAGATCCAGCTCGAGAACACCACCGACCTCTATCACTTCCCGGTCGTGCACAAGTCGTGGATGAAGTCGATCGACGACGAGACGGCCGCCGCGATCACGAGTTTCATGACGAGCGAGCACGCGTTCTGCCGCGGGCTCGGCAACGGCCACAGCCTCGCGGTGCTGATGCCGGAGTTGATCGATCTCGACGAGGACGACGGCGCGCCGCTGCCCGAGCGTTTCGCGCCGCTCGCCGCGAAGCTCGCCGAGCGCCATGCGCCGGACGAAGTGCGCCGCATCGTGCGCTCGCTGATGGGCGTCGGCTTCAACCTGAACCTGTTCCCGAACCTGGCGCTGTCGATGGCGTTCTTCCGCGTGCTGCGGCCGATCTCCGCGAACGAAACGGAGATCCGCCACGTCGCGCTCGCGATGGACGGCGGCCCCGACGAAGCGAACCGCGAGCGGCTGCGCATCCACGAGCACTTCCAGGGCCCGTTCGGCTTCGGCAGCCCCGACGACGCGGAAGCCTGGGAGCGCGTGCAGCGCGGCGCGCACGCGGGCCCCGACGTGCCGATCCTCGTGAATCGCGGGCTGAACCGGGAGACGACCGCCGCGAACGGCGAAAAGACCGCGCATGCGACCGACGAAACCGGCATGCGCGAGGCCTACCAGCAATGGCGCAAGATGATGGAGCAACAATGATGGACGACCGCAACGCCCTCTTTTCCGAGCAGACCTTCGCCCGCGCGGTCGAATTCGTGTGGCGCGAAGCCGAGATGCTCGACCGCCGCGACTACCGCGCGTGGCTCGACCTGTGGGACCGGTCCGGGCACTACGTGGTGCCGATCGATCCCGACACGACCGATTTCGCGGCGACGCTGAACTACGTGTTCGACGACCAGGACATGCGCGAGAAGCGCGTGCAGCGGATGGTGTCCGGCTATTCGGCGTCGGCGACCGACGCGGCGCGCACGGTGCGCACCGTGTCGCGCTTCACGCTGGAGAGCGGCAGCGCCGATACCGTCGAGCTGAAATCGGCGCAGGTCGTCGTCGCGTACAAGCGCGGCGTCGCGACGCTGTTCGCGGCCGACGTCACGCACAAGCTGCACGTCGATGCCGACGGCGAGATGCGGATCGCGGAGAAAGTCGTGCGCCTGATCGACTCGACCGAAGCGCTGAGCGCGATCGGCTTCCTGCTGTAAGCCCTGACCGGTTCAACGTCGCCAACGCAATGGTGAACCGGGCACCTTCACCTGTGAGCGGCTGCCGGTTCGCCGCCGCCAACGCAAAAGTGAGCCGGTCACCTTCACCTTTGCGCGGCCCACCGGTTCGCCATCGCCTGCGCAACGGTGAGCCGGTCACCTTCACCTTTCCGGACGACCATGCCCACACTCGAAGTTTTCCTGCCGGCCGGCCACGATGCCGCGCGCAAGGCCGAACTGATCGCCAGGCTGACCGGTGCGACCGTCGACGCGATCGGCGCACCGATCGAATCGGTGCGCGTGTTGCTCACCGAGCTGCCGGCGACGCATATCGGCCTCGGCGGCCGCAGCGCCGCGGACGGCGCGCCGCCGTCGCTGCCGGTGATCGTCGCGATCCTGATCGCCGGCCGCACCGACGAACAGAAGCGCGCGCTGATCGCCGCGCTGTCCGACGCGGGCGCGAACGTGCTCGACGCGCCGCTGCAGGCGACGCGCGTGATCATCAAGGACATTCCGAACACGGACTTCGGCATCGGCGGCCAGACCGCGCGGGCGCTGGGGCGCTGACCATGCGCCGCGCGCCGCTGCCCCGTCGTGACGCCGCGCGGCCGCTAGGCGGACGCGTCGGCGAGCGGCAGCGTCACGCGGCAGTCGAGCCCGCCGCCCGCCGCCGGACTCGCGGCGATCCGCCCGCCGTGGCGCGTGACGATGCTCTTGCACAGCGACAAGCCGATCCCGTTGCCGCCGGCCTTCGACGACGAGAAGCCGTCGAACAGCCGGTCGTGCGCGCCGGCCTCGATGCCCGGGCCATTGTCGATCGCACGCAACTCCGCGTGGCCGGCCACGTTCGCGGTGCCGAGCGTCAGCGTGCGCGGCAGCCGCTCGCAACTGGCGAATGCCTCGATCGCATTGAACGCGAGATTCAGGATCACCTGCCCGATCAGCACGCGTTCGCAGCGGATCGGCAGCGGTGCGTCGGCCTGCACGATCGCGACCGTCACGCCGGCCTCCTTCGCGCGCAGCTCGATGAAGTACGCGACGTCCGCGAGGATGTCGCGCAGGTCGGCCCGCGCGACGACCGGCTCGCGCTTCACGATGAATTCGCGCACGCTCTTGATGATCAGCGCCGCATGCTCGGCCTGCCGGTCCGCGCTGCGCAGCCCCCAGATCGCGTCGTCGACGGCGCCGTCGCCGTTCAGCCGCCGCACCGCGCCTTCGATGAAATTGCGCACGGCCGCGAGCGGCTGGCTCAACTCGTGCGCGATCACGGTCGCCATCTCGCCCATCGCGTTGTAACGGCCCGCGTATTCGAGCATGCGCGCCTCGGCGCGCCGCGCGTCCTCGATCGCGACTTCGTCGCTCACGTCGCGGAACTGCACGAGCAGCCCGTCGAGATCGTCCTCGATCTCGACCTGCCGGCACAGGATGCGCAGCCAGCATGCCGAGCCGTCGCGCCGCACGATCCGGTAGCGCTGCGGTGCGGACGGGTGCGCCGACGGTGCGTCGCGCAACTGCGCGACGAGCCGGTCGCGATCGGCCGAGGAGCAGTAGTCGAGCACCGCGCCGAGCGGTTCGTCGGGTGCGAGCCCGAGCACGCGGCGGCCCGACTCGCTGATGAACTGCACGCCGCCGTGCGGCGTCACGACCGCGATGCCTTCGTCGAGATCCTGCATGAACTCGCGCAGCCGCGCCTCGTAGCGGCGCAACTGCTGGCGGACCGCCTCCTCCGCGCTGATGTCGCGGAACTGCACCATCACGACGTCGCGCCCGCGCAGCGGCACGTAGGTCGCGGTGGCCTCGGACAGCATGTCGACGCCGGTACGCGAGCGATAGCACCACTCGTACACCTGCGGCCCGTCGACGAGCGCGCGATCCCATGCGCTCACCGCGATCTCGCGGCGGTACTTCGGCTCGGGACGCGTCATGTCCGGCGCCTTCAGCGGCAGCAGTTCCTCGACCGAAAAGCCGAGCGCGATGCACGCGGCGCGATTCGCCCACACGATTGCCCTGGTGTGCGCGTCGTGCAGCAGCACGCAGGTCGTCAGCGCGTCGAGCAGCCGGTGGAAATCGTCTTCGTCGGGAAAACTCATGATCGGATTCGGAAGAAGGCGCGCGGCGTCGCGCGGCCGGAAACCCAACATAGCACCGGCGCGCGCCGATCGCATCTGAAGATTTCTTTAGGCCGGCACGGAGCGTCACCAGTCGCGCGGCCCAACGCACCAATTGCTGCGTGTTTTCGGCGTTTCTAGACTGGTTGCATCGTCTGGCTCCCCGCAACCGACACAGAAATCGCCCCCCATCCCCAGGAGACAACCATGCCGCAAGCCGCCCTCGCCATCGAATCCGCGCCGACCTCGCCGCCCGCGGCCTCTCCCGCGGCCGGGCAGTTGTCGCCGCTCGACGCGGTGCTCGAAACGGTCGCCGCGCGCCGCGAGGAATTCGACCGGCTGTCGCACGTGCCGCGCGACGTGATCGCGCTGTTCAAGCAGGCCGGCATCTATCGCGCGGGCACGCCGCGCCGCTTCGGCGGCGATGCGCTCGCGCCGACCGCGTTTCTCGACATGATCGAACGGATCGCGACCGCCGACGGTTCGGCCGCGTGGGTCGCGAGCTTCGGCTCCGCGAACGTCTACCTCGCCGCGCTGCCGCTCGAGACCCAGGCCGAGCTGTACGCGGGCGGCCCCGACCAGGTGTTCGCGGGCGGCCTGTTCCCGGTGCAGCCCGCGCAGGACGCGCCGGGCGGCTGGCGCGTGAACGGCACGTGGAAATTCGCGAGCGGCTGCAAGGGCGCCGACTGGCTCGGCGTCGGCATCGCCGTGCCGGGTGTGCAGGACGCCGCGCCGAACAAGCCGCGCACGGCCGTGTTCCGCGCCGCCGAGGTCGAGATCGTCGAGAACTGGAGCGTGGTCGGCATGCAGGGCACCGGCAGCCATGACCTGCGCGTGAACGACCGCTTCGTGCCCGAGGCGTGGACCTTCGTACGCGGCGGCGAGCCGACCGTCGACGAACCGCTGTACCGCTATCCGACCGTCGCGTATGCGGCGCAGGTGCTGGCCGTCGTTAACCTCGGCCTCGCGCGTGCGGCGCTCGACGTCGTGAATCGCATGTCCGGCGGCCGCCAGACGACGACCGGCGCGCCGCGTCTGGCCGATCGCGCGTATTTCCGCATCGAGCTCGCGAAGGCCGAGGCGCAGCTGCGCTCGGCGCGCGCGTTCTTCTACGATGCGACCGACTCGGTGTGGCAATCGATCCTCGCGGGCAACCCGGTGACGCCCGACCAGGTCAGCCTGCTGCGGCTCGCGGCCACGCAGATCGCCCGCGAAGGCGCGAGCGTCGTCGAACGCGCGTACCGCCTCGGCGGCACGGCGGCGATCTACCGGTCGCATCCGCTGCAGCGGCTGCTGCGCGATGCGATGGTCGTCACGCAGCACGCGTTCCTCGCCGAAGGCAACTTCGACGGCGCGGGCGCGGTATTCACCGGCGTCGCACCGTTTCCCGGTTATCTGTAACCTGCATCGACCGACGCTTTTGATGAACGCGCATGAAGCCGAACCGGTCGCGCCGTCGCCGGCCGGCTCATGCGCCCGCCTGATTTCTCTGGAGAACCCGATATGTCCGATTCGAATCCGCTGCCGCTGCGCGTCCTGTTCTGCTGCGGCGTGTCGCAGAATTTCTTCGACCTGCCGCGCGAGCAGATCGGCGAAGTGTGGCAGGCGTACGGCGCGATGCTCGCGGCCGTCGAAGCGATGCCCGGCGTGCGCGTGCTCGGCGTGATGGACGACGACCGCCTCGTGGTCGGCCAGGCCGACGGCGCGCCGTGGACCTTCTACATCATGGCCGACGTCGCCGATTTCGACACGACGGTCGCCGTGTGCAACCTGTACCGCACGACGCCCGTCGGCGAATACAACCTGTGGCGCTACGGCAAGATCGAGGCGCGCGTGGGCCGCGCGCTGACCGTGCCGCCGGCCGCGAAGCCCGCGGCGTGAGGCGCGCGATGACCGACCTGTCCCCTGCCGCGATCGACACGCTCGTGCAGCGCGTCGCGGCGCTCGATGCCGAGCGCGCGGTGCGTGCGACGCTCACGCGCTACATGGCGCTGTGCGACGTCCCCGCAGACGCCGGCGCCGGCCCGTCGCTCGCCGACCTGTTCACGGCCGACGCCGTGTGGGAAGGCATCGGCCTGCAATACGCGCGGAAGTTCGGCCGCCTCGAAGGCCCCGCGGCGATCGTCGCGATGCTCGGCCGCTACCTGCCGCCCGATCCGCATTTCGCGGCGAACCTGCACTTCCTGACGTCGGAGTCGATCGAGATCGGCGCCGATCGCGCCAGCGCGCGCGGCCGCTGGATCATGCTGCAGGCGTCGCGCTACGCCGACGGCTCGGCCGAACTGATCGCCGCGCGGCTGACCGTCGATTTCGCGCCGGCCGCCGACGGCGCCACCTGGCTGATCCGCCATTTCCGCACCGAACGCGTGCTCGACGGCCCGTGGCCGCTCGCCGCCGCGCCACGGTCCTGATGTTTCCCGCTGCTTTCGCACGATACCGACCATGACAGGCTTCATCGACACCTTCACGCTCGGCGGCCCCGGCCCGACGATCGCGATCAAGGACACGATCGACATCGCCGGCCATCCGACCCGCGCGGCGAGCCGCGCGCTCGCCGATGCGCCGCCCGCCGCGCAGCACGCGGACGTGGTCCGCCTGCTGCTCGACGCCGGCTGGCAGATCGCCGGCAAGGCGAACATGCACGAACTCGCGTTCGGCATGACCGGCATCAACGACTACACGGGCACGCCCGTCAATCCGCAGGATGCCACGCGCATTCCCGGTGGCTCGTCGAGCGGCTCCGCGTCGCTCGTCGGGCTCGGCGCCGTCGATGCGGCGCTCGGCACCGATACCGGCGGCTCGATTCGCGGGCCGGCCGCGTGCTGCGGCGTGGCCGGGCTGAAACCGACGTTCGGCCGCGTATCGCGGCGCGGCGTCGCGCCCGCCGACACGACGCTCGATTGCGTCGGGCCGTTCGCACGCGAGATGCGCACGCTCGTCGCGGTGATGGCCGCGATCGCGCCGGACTTCGATCGTGCGCAGGCGACGGCTGCCGCGGCAGGCTGCACGGTCGCGCAACTCGTCGTCGACGCCGACCCGGCGATCGCCGCCGCGCTCGATGCGGCCGTTCGTGCATCGGGCCTGCGCGCGCACACGGTCGTGCTCGACGAAATGCCGGCCTCGTTCGCGGCCGGGCTGACCGTGATCAATGCGGAAACGTCGCGCGCGTTCGGCCATCTGGTCGAAACGGGGCGGCTCGGCGCCGATCTCGATGCGCGGCTGCGCATGGCCGCGACGACGACACCGGCCGCGCTCGCGGAAGCCGAAGCCGTGCGCGCACGCTTCACCGCGCAGGTCGACGCCGCGCTCGAACACGCGGACGTGCTGGTGCTGCCGACGCTGCCCGCGCTGCCGATCACGCTGCAGCAGGCCCGCGACGGCGTATCGGTGATCGCGATGTCGTCGCTGATCCGGCCGTTCAACCTGAGCGGCCATCCAGCGCTGAGCCTGCCGCTACCGCTCGCCGGTTCACCGCTGAAGGCCGGCTTGCAGATCGTCGGTCGCAAAGGCGCGGACGAGCGGGTCTGCGCGATCGCGGCCCGCTTCGAAGCGGCGCTCGCCGCATGAACCACGATGCGGGCGCCGCGTCCATCGGCGTGCGCCCGCGAACCACGGAATTCCACACCATGTCAGATCGAGTCGTTCTCGTCACCGGCGCCGCGCGCGGGCTCGGCGCCGTCATCGCCGAACGCTTCCATGCGGCCGGCTATCGCGTCGCGCTGGCCGACATCGCCGCCGACGCCGTTCACGCGCATGCACGCGAACTCGACCCGGGCGGCGCACGCGCGATCGCGCTGCCGCTCGACGTCACGTCCAAACGCGATTTCGAAGCGGCGCGCGATGCGCTCGTCGCGCGCTGGGGCACGATCGACGTGCTCGTCAACAACGCAGGCGCGTCGAAGGTCGTACCGGCGATGGAGATCACCGCCGAGCAGTTCGACCAGGTGATCGACGTGAACCTGCGCAGCGTGCTGTTCGGCTGCCAGGTGTTCGGCCAGTACTTCGCGCAGCGCGGCGCGGGCCGCATCGTCAACATCGCATCGCTCGCCGGGCAGAACGGCGGCTCGGCGACGGGCGCGCACTATGCGGCAGCGAAAGGCGGCACGCTGACGCTGACGAAGGTGTTCGCACGCGATCTCGCCGCGCACGGCGTAACCGTCAACGCGATCTCGCCGGGGCCGCTCGATCTGCCGATCGTGTACGAAAGCGTCGCGCCTGAAAAACTGCGTCAGGTGCTCGCGAGCCTGCCGGGCGGCAAGCTCGGGTCGGCCGGGTTCGTCGCGGATGCCGCCGTGCTGCTCGCGTCGGGCGACGCGCATTTCGCGAACGGCGCATGCTGGGACATCAACGGCGGGCTGTACATGCGCTGAACGCGCGGGGCCTCATCGCGACGATTCGCCGTCGTCGCCCCATACGACCATCACGTCGCGCACCAGCGCGGCGATCGACGTCGCGCCGAGCTTCTCCTTGATGCTCGCGCGATGCACGTCGACCGTCTTCACGCTGATCGACAGATCCGACGCGATCTGCTTGCTGCCCTTGCCGTCCACGACGCCGCGCAGCACTTCCTTCTCGCGCGCGGTCAGCGCATCGAGCCGCTGGCGCAGCTCGCGGTGGCGCTGGCTCACCGCGTGCCGCTGCTGCGCGAGCCGCAGCGCACGCTGCACGCGCTCGAGCATCTGCTGCGAGTTGTACGGCTTCTCGACGAAATCGATCGCGCCGTTCTGCAACGCGCGCACCGACATCGGAATGTCGCCATGCCCGCTGACGAAGATCACCGGCAGCGTCGCGCCGCGTGCATTCAGTTCGGCCTGCACGTCGAAGCCGCTTTTCTCCGGCATCCGCACGTCGAGCACGAGGCAGGCGGGCAGGTTCACGTCGAAGCGCGCGAGAAAGTCGGCGGCGTTCGCGAATCCTTCGGACGCGATGCCGACCGATTCGAGCAGCCACGCGAGCGACGTCCGCATGCCGCTGTCGTCGTCGACGATGTATACGATCGGTGCGGGTGACGTCATCGCGGGTGTCTCGCTGAATATCGGTATCGGTATCGCACGCGCCGCGCGGGAAGCCGGTGGCCGGCATGTCGCGAGCGTCGTTCGCTGTGGGGTGTGCGGCACATCATAACGAGCCGAAAACCCGCTGCAAACCCCTGCACGTGCCGCACGAACGCGCAATCGCGGTTTTTTTCACACGCGGCGGCATGCATCTAGGTAGAACCTTTAGACGCGTTGGCGGCAACGCCATCCCGATCGCCAATCGTGCGAATGGTCGGCCGCATTTTCGCGACGTACGCTTGGGTCATCGTCGGCGATCCGGCGCCGCGCTCGCCGCGCTGCATCGTTCGCCGCTTTCGTCCAACCAGGAGCGCCCATGTCTTCCACGACCGATATCCAGCGACCGGCGCGCGTCGAACCGACCGACGCGCAGAAGGCCTTCCGCCAGGCGATGGCCCACCTCGGCGCGGCCGTCAACGTGATCACCACCGCCGGGCCGCACGGCCGCTGCGGGATCACCGCGAGCGCCGTGTGCTCCGTCACCGACGCGCCGCCGACGCTGCTCGTGTGCCTGAACCGGTCGAGCGCGATGCACGCGACCTTCGAGCGCAACCGTCAGGTCTGCATTAACGTGCTGCCGGCCGAGCACGAACTGCTCGCGCGACACTTCGCGGGGCTCACCGACCTGCCGATGGAACAGCGTTTCCAGTTGCCCGTGTGGGATCGCGGCGAACAGGACGTGCCGGTGCTGCGCGATGCGCTCGCGAGCCTGCAGGGCACGATCGCCGAGATGAAGGAAGTCGGCTCGCATTCGGTGATGTTCATCGAGGCGACGTCGATTCGCGTGCGCGACGACGGCGACAGCCTCATCTACTTCAGCCGTGCGTTTCATCGCGTGTCGCGTACCGCCTGCGTGCGGTGACGGGCGCCTGACTACGCGGACGTGCTGCGCAGCGCGCGCTGCCCGGCCGCGAATGCGGCGCCCGCGAACAGTGTCAGCGCGGAATACACGAGCCCGCGCGCGAGCCCCGCGCTGTCCGACACCCAGCCGATCGCGACCGGCCCCGCGATCTGCCCGAATGCGAAGACCGTCGTGAATGCGCTGATCCCCTTCGCCCAGCCGTCGGGCGGCAGGTTGTGCCGCACGAAGGCCGTCGTCGACGCGACCGCCGACAGGAACGTCGCGCCGAACAGCAGGCCCGACGCGAACGCGGCGGCCGGGTGCACGAACAGCGCGGGCATCAGCGTCGCGACGCCGAGCAGCGCGTTGAGCACGGCGAGCGCCTGGCCGCCGCGCATCCGGTCGAGCAGCCCCGACCACAGCCGCGCCGACACGACGGTCGCGATCCCGAGCATCACGTAGAACGCGGCGACCACCGTGCCGCTCATCCCCGCGCCGCGCAGCAGTGCGACGATGAACGTCATGTAGCCGATGTAGCCGACGCCGAACGGCCCGTAGCCGGCCAGCGCGAGCGCAAAGCGGGCCGGGCTCGCGCTCGCCGCCGGTTTCGCGCCGTCGGTCTGTCTGACCGGCGCCGCATGCGCATGCTCGATGCGGCGCGCGGCCGACACGGCCACCGCCGAGAACAGCACGCACGCCGTCGCGAGTGCGAACCACGCGGGCTGCCAGCCGTGCACGCGGTGCACGAGCGTGGCCGGCACGAGCAGCGACGACGCGACGATACCCCATCCGGTGCCGCCGTAATAGAGGCCGAGCAGCAGCCCTGCGTCGCGCGGCGACGCGGACGCGAGCCGCGCGGCCAGCACACCGCCGCTGATGAAGATCAACGCGCTGCCGATACCTGTGGCCAGCCGCTGCGCCAGTAGCGCGTGCATGTCCGACGTGAGCCCGCCCGCGGCCATCAGCACGGCGGTCAGTGCGCAGCCGGCCGCGAGCAGCGTGCCCGCGCGCCAGCGCCGCGACAGCAGCGGGAATGCCAGCGCGCCGATCAGGTAGCCGGCCGCGTTCGCCGTGTTCAGCGCGCCGGCCTGCGCGAAGGTCCAGCCGAGATCGGCCTTCATCGGCGGCAGCAGCAGCGCATATGAAAAGCGTGCGAGGCCGAGCGCGATCGCGCTGCCGAGCGACAGGCAGATCGCGAGTCGCCACGCGGCCATGCGGCCGGGATCGGTTGCGCCGGCGTCCGGCCGCGAGCGGCCGGCACGCTCCGGTTGCGGCACTGCGCGCATCGGGGTGTCTCCATCGTTGTTCGATTGCGGGGCTTGCGCCACCGTCGGTCGATCATACTTGAGCCGCCGTGAACCGGTGCGGTGGCGACAAAAACCCGACGGCCGGCGCAGGCACGCACGATCACGCTCGCCCGAGCCCGGCTGCAAACGCCGTCAGCAGCGCGCGTCCTTCTTGCCATTCCCCCAACCCGGAAGCCGCGTTCAGATGGCCGCGCGCGCCGAGCTGCAGCGGCGTCGCGCCCTGTTGCGTGACCCATTCGAGCGCTCGCCCGGACGGATCGTACGGATCGTCCGCGCTCGCGATCGCCAGCACCGGCACGCGCCCGAACCGGACGCGCGGCAGCTTCGCGAACGCGGCGGCGGCCACCGGAAAACGCGGCCCTGCCGGGTCCGGCACGGCGACGAGAAACGCGCCGCGCACCGCGCGCGCCGACGCGGCATGCCAATGCGCGAACAACAGACAGCCCAGCGAATGACCAATCACGAGCGCAGGCGCGCCGGCGTTCGCCACGGCCTCGTCCAGCGCCGCCGTCCAGTCGGCCAGGTCGGGCGCATCCCACGACGCCGGCGCGATGCGCGCGGCGCGGGGAAACGCGGCCTCCCAATGACTCTGCCAATGATCCGGTCCCGAATTGCCGATACCCGGCACGATCACGATCGCTTGCTCCATCACGCCCTCCATCAACGAAAGCCGGCAGTGTGACGGGGCGCCGGTCGGCATGGAATGGCAAGTCATCGGTTATTGAGACAAAATGCCGATGAATCAACGGTACCGGAGGACCGTCATGCCGGACGAAGCACTGGATCGCCTGGATCTTGCGATCCTCGAGGCCCTGCAGGACAACGCGCGAACGCCGCTGTCGGAAGTGGGCCGGCGCATCGGGCTGTCGCAGCCCGCGACGTCGGAGCGCGTCAAGCGGCTCGAAGAACGCGGCATCATCGCGGGCTACGGCGCACGGATCGATCCGGCGGCGCTCGGGCTGGGCATGATGGCCATCATCCGGCTGAAGACGACTCACGAGCACATCAAACCGGCGCTGCGCACGTTTGCCGACATGCCGCATGTCATCGAAGTCCATCGCATGACCGGCGACGATTGCTTTCTGCTGAAGGTGCTGGTGCCGACACCGGGCCAGCTCGAAACGCTCATCGACGCGATTGCGCGCTTCGGCGCGGTCACGACTTCGCTGGTGCTGCGCTCCGAACCGACCAAGGCGATCGGCAAGGCGTTGCTCGGATGACGCTCGCGTGCGAACCGCGCGCGGTGCGTGACATCGCGGACCGGTTCGATCGCGGATTCGAACGCCACGCGAATGCGTATGCGGCTTTCGTCAATGACATAAAACGCAGCAATCCGGACAATTGAATTCGAATTAAAAATAGCCAAATTCATTTCGTCTATCCGGATTCCGTCCTCTAAAAAAATGATGCGCGATCTGTCGCTCGTTTTATCCGGTTTTTCCAGTATGTGAAGCGCAAACGCTGCGTGTTTAGCACGTGTCGGCTAAAAACATGGCAACGCATTGCATTCGAAAATTCGTCAGACTAATATCGACGCCACTTGTCCGGGATTCACAAAATGCCGAACGAGGAGCGGCAATTTTTTTGTCGCGCTTTCATGTTGAATCACTCATGTTCACCACAGGAGAATTGACATGCAGGAAACCCAGCAAATCGAATTGCTTGACTGGATGCAGGAAGACACGCACCCCGAGGCCGTCGACATGATGGTCGAGGACGCCGTGGTGCCGTTCGGCACCGCGCTCTGGCCGGTCTGAGCGGGCCACCCGTTCTCGCGGAAGGGCCTCGGCCCTTCCGCCGCTTCCGGAGATACGCATGCTGAACCTGCACCGCGCGCTCGGTTTTCACCCGGCGCTGCGCGACAAGCTGGCCCGCGGCGAATCGGGAAAACTGCTGGTCGGCTATGACACCCGCAACCGCGACATCGCGTTGCGCGCCTTTTCCGCCCTGCCCGATTCGCTCGACGCGACCACCCTCTGCCTCGAAAGCACCGCGCCCGCCGACATCGCCGTCGCGCTCGACAACGCCGACCTGTTCGTGCTGCTGTACGACTCGTCGTGCCTGCCGACGCCGTCGCCGAGCGGGCCGCCGTTCCTCGCCGCGATCCGCCCCGCGATCGTCGAACACTGGAGCAAATCGGTTCTATTCAAGGATTACGGCCCGCATCTCGACGAGGCGTTCGCCGAATCGCTCGACGACATCGCCGCCCGCAACGGTCGCCTGATCGAGGCGGCCTCGCGCGCGTCGCAGATCCGCTTCATCGACGAAGCCGGCAACGCGCTGACGGGCGCGCTCGCGCCGGACCAGAAATGGACGAGCGTGGACGGCATGGGCAACCTCGACGTCGTGCCCGGCGAGATCGCGACGCACGTGACGGACCTGAACGGCACCGTCGTGTTCAGCGGCACGTTTCTCGGCACCGTGCCGTTCGCGATCAAGTACAAGGTGGCCGAGCGGCTCGCGACGCTGCATGTCGAACACAGCACGATCGTCGATTTCGACACCGACGATGCGGGCTTCCGGCGCGATTTCTCGACCTATCTCGACCGGCATGCGAATCACCGGCGGATCGAGGAATTCGGCATCGGCACGAACCTCGGCATCCGCAGCCTGTACGGCCGCAACGCGGGGTTCGAGGAACGCCATCCGGGCCTGCATCTCGGCCTCGGCGGCGGCGAAAACGGCAGCCACCATCTCGACCTGATCTTCGCGCGCGGCACGCTCGCGCTCGACGAGCGGATCGTGTTCGACGGCGCGTTCGCCGTCTGACGCGGCGCGCAGGTGACTCAGGCTTCGGCGGCGGCCGCGTCGCCGAGCCACTTGAACATCACGAGGCAGTCGACGAAGCCGAGCCGCGCGTGACGGTATGCGCGCGGCAGCCGGCCGACGATCTCGAATCCCAGCTTCTGCCACAGCGCGACCGCGACCTCGTTGGTCGCGACCACCGAATTGAACTGCATCGCGAGAAAACCGTGCTCGCGCGCGACCTGCTGCGAGTGCTCGCACATCAGGCGCGCGACGCCGCGGCCGCGCGCGGCCTCGTTCACCATGTAGCCGCAGTTGCTCACGTGCTTGGCCGGCCCGGCCGCATTCGCCTTCAGGTAATACGAGCCGAGCACCACGCCGTCCTCCTCGGCGATCCACGTACAGAGCGGCGCGTCGAGCCACAGTGCGCGTGCCGCTTCGGGCGTCGGCTCGGGATCGAATGCGTAGGTTTCCTGAGCAGCGACGATGGCGCGGTAGGTCGGCCAGAAACGTGCGAAATCGTCGTCGGTCATCGGGCGGATCGTGATCATGCGGGGGGTCTCGTGAGGGTGATGTCAGCAGGCAAGGCAGGCGAACGAGCGATCGTACCGCGATTCATCGCGGGTCGCCCGTTCGCCGCGCCGCGCTGCGATACGCGCCCGGCGGCATGCCGTACCAGCGCTTGAACGCCTGCGAGAAACTGGACAGATCGCTGAAACCGAGCCGCTCGGCCACCTCCGCGAGCGACAGCCGCGCATCGGCGAGCAGCGTCTCGGCCATCGCGCCGCGCGCCTGCGCGAGCAGCGCGCGAAACGTCGTGCCTTCGTCCTGAAGCCGGCGCTTGAGCGTGCGCGGGCTCGTGTTCATCAGCCGCGCCATGTCCTCGAGCGAGAACGGCGCGCTGCCCGGCGTCGCGTTCAGGTACTGGCGCACCATCTCCGACGTGCCCACGCGTGCACGCCGCGCTTCGACGAGTTGGCCGCACATCTGCTCGCACATCGACACCGTCAGCGGATTCGCATGCGGCAGCGGCCGGTCGAGAAACGCGCGATCGAACTCGAGGCTGTTCGCACGCGCCGCGAACGTCGGCTCGATACCCGCGATGCGCGGCGCGACAAGCGCCGGCGAACGCGCGGCCTGCAGCGTGAAGCGCGACAACGCGAAATCGCCGCTGGCGATTTCCTGCAGCAGCACGGCCGCGGCCGTCATGTCGCGCTCGACGAGGAACCGGCTCAGGTCGGCGTCGAGTTCCGGCGCGCCGAAGTTGAGCACGCCGGTGTCAGCGGCCTCGCGGTACGTGATGACGGTGTACGCATACGTGAGCGGCAAAAAGCGCATCGCCAGCGCGAGCGCATCGCTCCCGGTCGCGCTCGCGATCAGCCCGTAGCCCCACACGCCGTACGCGGAGAAGTGATAACGCAGCCCGACCTCGAACCCGAGGCCCTGCGCCCGGCCGAGCGCGCGCAGCAGATTGCCGGTCAGCCGCAGTTCCTGCGCGGCCGTCACCTCGACTTTCGGGTCGTCGAGCTGCGCGCTCGCGAGGCCGGTGCCGGCCAGCAACGTGGCAGGCGGCACGCCGCGTTCGTCGCCGAAATCGGCCAGCAGCCGGGCGCTGGCCGGACTCCGGGTGAAATCCCAGAAGCTCATGCGGAGAAACCCTCGAAGCGCCGATTTGGCCCAAATACTAAAACAATTGTCCCCAAGCAGCATTGGTGTTTTCCCACGCGGCCCGCACCATCGGCGTCATCCGGTCGTCGCCCGAACGACGCCATCGCCCCAGGAGGAGACACCATGCGACCGAGTCGCCCGATCGATCCCGCCGCCCGCTTCGCCCACCGGCGCGCCGCCCGTCCCCGCATGCCGACGTGCATCGCGTGACCCACCGATTACCGAGGAAAGGAGACGATTCCATGAGCAGGACTTTCGACTACATCGTGGTTGGCGGCGGGTCGGGCGGCTGCGTCGTCGCGGGGCGGCTGACCGAGGACCCGGCCGTGACCGTCTGCGTGCTCGAAGCCGGCGGCCGGGGCGACGGCGCGGTCGTCAACGTGCCGATCGGCGCGGTCGCGATGATGCCCACCCGCCTGAACAACTGGGCCTTCGACACGGTGCCGCAGCCGGGGCTCGGCGGGCGCATCGGCTATCAGCCGCGCGGCAGGACGCTCGGCGGTTCGTCGGCGATCAACGCGATGGTCTATATCCGCGGCCATCGCGTCGATTACGACGGCTGGGCCGCGCTCGGCAACGAAGGCTGGGCATACGACGACGTGCTGCCGTACTTTCGCCTGAGCGAACACAACGAGCGCTTCGACGATGCGTGGCACGGCCGCGACGGCCCGCTGTGGGTCAGCGACCTGCGCACCGGCAACCCGTTTCACGCGCGCTATCTGGAAGCCGCGCGACAGGCCGGCTTGCCGCTCACCGACGATTTCAACGGCGCGCAGCAGGAAGGCATCGGGATCTACCAGGTCACGCAAAAGCACGGCGAACGATGGAGCGCGGCACGCGCGTACCTGCTGCCGCACGTCGGGCGACGCGACAACCTGACGGTCGAGACGCATGCGCAGGTGCTGCGCATCCTGTTCGACGGCACGCGCGCAACCGGCGTCGAAGTGCGGCAGCACGGCGAAATCCGCACGCTGCGCGCGCGGCGCGAAGTCGTGCTCGCGGCCGGCGCGCTGCAGACACCGCAATTGCTGATGCTGTCGGGCGTCGGCCCGGGCAGTGCACTCCAGCAGCGCGGCATCGCGGTACGGGCGGACCTGCCGGGCGTCGGCCGCAACCTGCAGGATCATCCGGATTTCATCTTCGGCTACCGCACGCGCAGCGTCGACACGATGGGCGTATCCGTCCGCGGCGGGCTGCGCATGCTGCGCGAATTCGCGCGCTTTCGCCGCGAACGGCGCGGGATGCTGACGTCGAACTTCGCGGAAGGCGGCGGCTTCCTGAAAACGCGTGCCGATCTCGCCGCACCGGACATCCAGCTGCATTTCGTCGTCGCGCTCGTCGACGACCATGCGCGCAAGCCGCATGCCGGTCACGGGCTGTCGTGCCACGTCTGCCTGCTGCGGCCGCGCAGCCGCGGCTCGGTCACGCTGAACGGCACCGATCCGCTCGCGGCGCCGCGCATCGATCCCGCATTCTTCGACGATCCGCGCGATCTCGACGACATGGTCGCGGGCTTCCGCCTCACGCGTCGCCTGATGGACGCACCGGCACTCGCCAGCTGGACCACGCGCGACCTGTTCACCGCGAACGTGACGACCGACGACGAGATTCGCGACGTGCTGCGGCGGCGCACCGACACCGTCTATCACCCGGTCGGCACCTGCCGGATGGGACGCGACGCGCTCGCCGTCGTCGATCCGCAACTGCGCGTGCATGGCCTGCAAGGGCTGCGCATCGTCGATGCATCGGTGATGCCGACGCTCATCGGCGGCAACACCAATGCGCCGACGATCATGATCGCCGAGAAGGCCGTCGACCTGATGCGCGGCGTATGCCGCGTAGCGGTAGAGCCGCATGCCGAAGCAATCGTCAGGACAGCGACGGATTTCGACGCTACCCTTGCACCCCACGCCGCGCACGATACCGCCCAGCCCGAGGAAACCCGCCATGCTGTCGCCTGATCCTTCCCGTTCCGCCGGCTCCGCCACGCCGCTTGCCGCGATCATCATCGGCGCCGGCTTTGCCGGCATCGGCATGGCGGTCGCGCTGCAACGCGCCGGCATTCACGATTTCGTGATCGTCGAACGCTCGCACGACGTCGGCGGCGTGTGGCGCGACAACCGCTATCCGGGCGCCGCGTGCGACGTGCCTTCGCACTTGTACTCGTTCTCGTTCGAGCCCAATCCGGCGTGGTCGCGCGTGTTCGCGCCGCAGCCTGAAATTCATGCGTACCTGCAACACTGCGCGCGCAAGTACGGCCTCGCGCGATATCTGCGCTTCGGCGCCGAAGTCGAACACGCACGCTACGACGAAGCCGGCGCGCTGTGGCACGTCACGCTGCGCGACGGCACGACGCTGAGCGCCGCGCTGCTCGTCAGCGGCACCGGCCAGCTGAGCCGCCCCGCCATGCCGGACCTGCCCGGCATCGACACGTTTCGCGGCCGTGCGTTTCACTCCGCACACTGGGATCACGATTACGCACTCGCCGGCAAACGTGTCGCCGTGGTCGGCACCGGCGCATCGGCGATCCAGTTCGTTCCGGCGATCGCCGGCGACGTGCGGCGCCTGACCGTGTTCCAGCGCTCGCCGGCCTATGTGATGCCGCGCCCCGACCGCGCGTATCGCCCGTGGGAAAAGGCGCTGTTTCGCCGGCTGCCGGCGGCGATGAAACTGCATCGCGCATCGATCTACCTGCGCTACGAAGCGCGCGCGATCGCGTTCACGCGCCTGAACGGGTTGATGAAGGTCGCGGTCGGCCGGCCGTTTCGCAAGCTGCTCGCGCGCGACGTGCCGGACCCCGCGCTGCGCGCACGGCTCACGCCCGACTATCCGGTCGGCTGCAAACGCATCCTGTTGTCGAGCGACTATCTCGCCGCGATGAGCCGCGACCATGTCGAGCTCGTCACGCAGCCGATCCGGCGCGTGACCGAGGACGGGATCGAAACCGCCGACGGCGTGCATCATCCCGTCGACGCGATCGTCTACGGCACTGGGTTCGCGGCGACCGAGTTCCTGTCGCCGATGCGCATCACGGGCCGCGGCGGCCTGGACCTGAACGACGCATGGCGACGCGGCGCGCAGGCGTATCTCGGGCTCACCGTGCCCGGCTTTCCGAACTTCTTCATGCTGTACGGCCCGAACACCAACCTCGGTCACAACTCGATCGTCTACATGCTCGAAAGCCAGATCGCGCACGTGATGCGCTGCGTGCATGCGATGCGTCGCGACGGCGCGCGCGAGATCGACGTCGACGCGCGCCGCTACCGGCGTTTCAACGTGCACGTGCAGCAGCGGCTCGCAGGGTCGGTATGGAGCAATTGCAAGAGCTGGTACGTCGATGCGTCGGGACACAACAGCACGAACTGGCCGGGCTTCACGCTGACCTACCGGTGGATCACGCGCTTCACCGGCATGTCCGCGTACCGCTTGTCGCAACCGCTGCCCGCGGCGGCCGCGCCGCTGCACGGCACGATGGTCGCGCCGCCCGCCGGCAGACTCGAAGCCTTCACGGCCGCTTCGTTGCGCGGATTCCTGCGCGTCGCGTTCCGGCCGCTGATCGGGCCGCCGTTCGGCGCGCGCATGCAGCGCCGCGTCGTCACGCTGCTGTCGCCGCTGATGCCCGGCGCGGGCGGCACGCTGCGCTACCGCACGTCGGCGCAACGCGTGCCCGTCGAAGTCGTCGCGCCGAAGCGTGGCGATACGGGTGGCGCGATCCTCTATCTGCACGGCGGCGCGTTTTGTCTCGGCGGGCCGCATACGCATCGCGGCGTGACGACGCGCCTCGCGAACGACGCGGGCCTGCCGGTGTGGGTGCCCGATTACCGGCTCGCGCCCGAGCATCCGAGCCCGGCCGCGCTCGACGATGCACTGGCCGCCTACGATGCGATGCGCACGCAGGGCTATGCGCCGCACCGGATCGTGATCGCCGGCGACTCCGCCGGCGGCGCGCTGGCGCTGGCGCTCGCCATCGCGCTGCGCGAGCGCGGCGAGCCGGCTGCCGCCGCGCTGCTGCTGATCTCGCCCGTGACCGACCCGGCGCTCGGCGGCGCGACGCTGGCCTCGCGCCGCCACGACGATCCGATGATCCGGCGCGGCTGGCTCGAACAGGGCCTGCGCTGGTATCACGGCACGGGGTCCGCCGCGGCGCGCGGCCCGCTCGACACCGACCTGCGCGGCTTGCCGCCGATGCTGATCCAGGCCGGCGACCAGGAAGTGCTGCTGTCCGATGCGCAGCGGCTCGCGGAGCATGCGCATGCGTGCGGCGTGCCGTGCCGGCTGGAGATTCATGCGGCGCGCTGGCACGTGTTTCATCTGCAGGCGTTTTATCTGCGCTCGGCGCGGGACGCGTTGCGTACGTTGGCGGGGTTTGCAGCGAAACGTGTCGCCTCGCCGGCATGACGATGAAGCGGCGACGTACGACGCTCGGCGCCGGCCCGAGCGTCGCACCCGCTTGCAACGAAGCGACACCGACTTGCGAAAACCGGCCGTTTATTTTTTTCCGCCGCATGCGGCCGTCATGATTTCCCGCAAACCCCGGTGCGTCACCGGGGCGAGCAACCACCCCACCCTGGCGGAGACATCATGAAAAGAAGGCACACCCTCGGCACGCTTGCGCTGCTCTGCGGCGTCGGCATCCAGTGCGCGACGTCGGCATGGGCCGACGAACCGAAGAAGGTCGCGTTCGTCGACACGGGCAACACCGGGCGCAGCGTGATGGCGGAAGCGATTGCCGGCCAGTTGATCGCGCAGCGCCACGCGCATGTCGCGGTGATTTCGCGCGCGGTCGACGAGGATCCGTACGACGAAAAGCCGGAGGAGAACGGCGTGATCCTGATGAAGCGCCGCGGGATCGACACGTCCGCGCATCGCGCGGCGCAGTTGAACGCGAACGACGTCAAGCATTCGGACGTCATCCTGACGATGACCGACAAGCACAAGGAAAAGGTGCTCGCGCTCTATCCGTCGGCGGCCGGCAAGGTGTTCACGCTGGCCGAGTACGCGAGCGGGAAACACGTCGACGTGCCCGACGCATGGGGCAAGCCGATCGACTTCTACGAATCGGTGACCGCGCAACTCGATACGTACATTCCGGCGGCGCTCGACAAGGTCGCGACCGCCGTGCCGGCGAAGCAGTAGCGCGGGAATCTGCCGGCTCGCGGTACACATCGCGAGCCGGCAAACCCTCCACCCAGTCGTTCCTCTCGCTCTCCGTCTCCGAGCGCATCCCCCCTCATCACGCCATCGATACCGGCCATTTGGCCGAATCGTCGCGCGCCCGACCGGATGAAACAATGATCGTCGTCCGGGAGGTCCGCTCCATGCCCTGACAGCCGAACCATGAAGACGCTGCATGCGCGTCGGCTGTGAAGCCATTGCATGCGACCCGATTCGTTCCATTGATTTTTTGTAGCTTATAAGTTACAATGCTCTCCAAGTTCGAACTGCTTCGCTATCAGCGCGACGACGGTCGCGAGCCTTTCACCGAATGGCTGAACGCCGTGCGTGACAAGCTCGCGCAGGCACGCATCCGCGAGCGCCTGCGCCGCGTGCAGACCGGCAATTTCGGCGACTGCGAGCCGGTCGGCGAAGGCGTGGCCGAACTGCGCGTCCATGTCGGCGCCGCTATCGCGTGTACTTCGGCCGGCACGACAGCGCCCTGGTGCTGCTGTTGTCAGGCGGCGACAAGGCGAGTCAATCCGACGACATCCGGCGCGCAAAGGAACACTGGTCGAACTGGAAACGGAGGCAAATGTGAACAAGCTCAAAGGCGCGGTATCGCACCACGACGCAGAGGTCGCCGAACTCGGCGCCGACCGCGAGCTCGCGGTCGCCTATCTGCGCGTCGCGATGGAGTCGCTCGACGACCCGGACAACCGCGCGGCCGGCCTGCTCGCGCTGCGCACGGTCGCGGAAGCGTATGGCGGGCTCGGCGCCGTCGCGGCCGAAGCCGGCATCAGCCGCGAATCGCTGTATCGCACGCTGTCCCCGAACGGCAACCCGACGCTGAAGACCCTGCTCGCGGTGCTCAAGACCGTCGGCCTGCGCCTGTCCGTCGTTCCCGCGCAGCCGTCGCACGCGTAAGGGGCGCACGGCACGCGCACCCCCTCACGGCCTCACCATCCACACCAGCAGCATCTCGTCCGGCGCGACCGTCACTCCCGCCGGCCGATGCGCGATCGTCGGCTCGACCGCCAGCGCCTGCGCGATCGCCGCCGCATCGTCGATCGTCGTCGTGCGCACGATCGTCATCAGCCGCGCCGGCCGGCGCAGCGTCTCGCGATACAGCGCGCCGTACCACAGCGGCCGCATGCCGAGCGCATCCTGCAGCACGTACGGATAACGCCACAGCCGCAGCACGAAACGGCTTTCCGGGTGGGCCGGGTCGATATGGACGAACACGCGCCGCGTGCTTTCGCCATGCGTATAGCGCGGCAGCACGGGCAGCGTATCCGTCGGCGCCTGCGGCAACAGCCAGCGCAGCGCGGTGGCCGGCGACCACGGCGTCGCACGCTGCCAGCCGGCCTGCGCGAGATGCCGGTCGAGCGTGTCCGACGTCGCGCTCCATTGCAGCGGCAGATATTCCTCGCGGTCGCCGCCGATCTCGGTGCGCCGCGTCGGCACGCGCTGCCAGCCGCCGCGCAGCCACTGGTCGACGGTCATCGCGACCACGTCGCCGACATGCGGACGCGCCGCGCGATCGAGCTGCCATTGCGCGGGCACCGTCCATACGCCGGCCGTCGCGAGCACGACGACGACCGCGACGAGCGCGCCTCTCGGCTGCACATGCTCGCGCACGCGCCAGTACGCATAGGCGCCGGCGAGCAACGCGAACCACGCGAGCCCGAGGCTCCATCCGCCCAGCAGGCCCGACAACCAGGTGTCGCCGACGTACAGCCGCGCGAAACCGCCGAGCACGATCCACAGCACGACCGCGGTCACGACCGGAATGCGCCACAACGCGGGCCGGTCGCGCGTGAGCACCCAGCCGAGGCCGCTGCTCGCGAGGATCGCGAACGCGGCGTCGGCGTCGGGCAGCGCCACGTGCGGCGCGCCGGGCGGCAGGCTCGCGGGTGTCGCGCCCGGCACGCCTCCGCCGAACACCGGCACGAGCACGACGGCGACGCCGACCGTCGCGAGCCACCACGCAGCCGACAGCCAGCAGCGGTGAATCATCAGCCAGACGAGAAACGCGGCCGCGACGATCAGCCCCGTGTCGTGCCCATGCAGCACGGCGAGCGCACTCATCGCGGCGTCGACGGGCGGCGTGCGCAGGTTCTGCAGGAACGCGTACAGCGCGATGTCCGCGTGCATCAGCGGATCGTTCGCGACGACGTCCTGCACGATGCCCGCGAACAGCCACACACAGCCGATGAACAGCAGCGCGAGCACGGGCACCGCGCCCGGCAACCCGCGCAGGTACGCGATCCCGTCGTGCAGCCGCGCGCCGAACCGCGGCCAGCGGCGCGCGCAGGCATGCAGGGCTTCGGCGAGCGCACGGCACAGCAGCGGCCAGCCGCGCCGCAGCGCGATGCGCACGCCGATCCACACGAGCGCGACCAGCGCGGCGACGACCAGCAGGATCGCGGCGACCCGCACGCTGATCGCCGCGGCCAGCGCGGCCGACGCGCCGAACAGGATGCCGGGCGCGACGTGGACAGGCGCCCACACGAGCGCCGAGATCACGTTGACCGGATAGAACGACCGGCGCGGCAGCGTCGCGCAGCCGACGACGACCGGCACCACCGCACGCACCGGCGCGAGAAAACGCGCGAGCACGATGCTCTTCATGCCGTGACGCAGCACGAATTCCTCGCCGCGCGCGTAGGCGTTCGCATAGCCGAAGCGCGCCCATGCGTTGCGGATCATCCCGCGGTAATGCCGCCCGAGTTCGTAACTGATCCCGTCGCCGATCACCGCGCCGACGGCCGCGACGCCGATCGTCGCCCACGCGTCGAGCGCGCCCGCGCCGATCAGCGCGCCGGCCGCGAACATCACGGCGCCGGCCGGCACGATCGTGCCGATCAACGCGATCGCCTCCGCGCAGGCGGCCACGAACACGATCGCCAGCACGAGCAGCGGATGCGCGCCGATCGCACCGATCCACGCATGGATCGTGTCGCTCATCACACGCTCCCGAACGGTGCGGCCCGGCGCGCGAACGGCGGGCCGGCAGGGGCATTGGATACGTTCATCGCGACATGCGCACGCTCGCGCCGGTGTCGGGGTCAGGGGTCAATCGAATTCGTGTTGTCGCGCGTCGGCCTCGAGCGGCGCATCGTGGTAGCCGACCGTCGCGACCTCGTGCAGATAGCGCGCAAGAAACGCGCCGATCGAGCCGGCGGCCTCGTATTGATGCACATGCCGGAATTCGTGAGTCAGCAGGCGGCGCGTGTCCTGCCCGCGCAGCACGTACACCGCATGGCCGAGCGTGAGGCCGATCGTCCCGGGCGCGAGCAGCCCGGTGTCGCGGGCGAGCGCGGCAAGCATCGGCGTGTCGGGAAACGGCATGCGATCGACGGCCGTCACGCGGATCCGCTCCGGTTGCGCGACGCCCACCGTGCGCGCGTCGTCGGCTTGTGCCGGCGTCAGCGGCGCGCCCCGCGCGAGTCCGCGCGCCGCCTCCGCTTCGGCCCACGCGACGGCGGCGGGCAATGCGGACGGCAGGATATCGGCAAGGTCGATCATCGCAGGACTCCTCGGTTGACGCGAGTGGCATCGGGCACCAGTTTAGTCCCGAATCGGACCGGTTCGCGGACCGGTTGCCGTGATGCCGCGCCGGCCCCGCGCGGGTGCAACGATCACCCGGGAATACCCGGATCCGGATGCGCGTCGCGCCGTACCCTTTCCCGCGAATTATTTCGTTTCAGTGCACATTCCGCGCTCAACCCTCCCGAAAATTTCTCGAACGAGTACCGTTTTCGGGTCCGGGGGCATATATTGGTCAGAAGAACGGCCGCGGCGACAACCGGACGGCAACACGCGGCGTCATCCCGAAGAGGATCGCTGGAAGATGATCAGGGTAATTCTGGCTGACGATCACGCAGTCATGCGGGACGGACTGCGTCACATCCTGGAGATGGCCGGCGGTTTCGAGATCGTCGGCGAGGCGAGCGACGGCTCGGGCACGCTCGCGCTGGCCGAGCGCACCGTCGCCGACGTGCTGCTGCTCGACCTGTCGATGCCCGCGCCGACCGGCATCGAGCTGATCCGGCTGGTCAAGCGCCAGGCGCCGTCGCTGCGCACGCTCGTGCTGACGATGCACGCGGAAACGCAGTATGCGGCGCGCGCATTCAAGGCCGGCGCCACCGGCTACCTGACGAAGGACAGCGCGACCGCCGAGCTCGTCGAAGCCGTCGGCAAGGTGGCCGCGGGCGGCATCTACGTGAGCCCGTCCGCGGCCGAAAGCCTCGCTCGCACGCTGCGCGCGCCGGCTCAGGTATTGCCGCACGAGCGACTGTCCGCGCGCGAACTCGACGTGATGCGCCGCATCGTCGCCGGCCAGACGGTCACGCAGATCGCGTTTGAACTCGCGCTGAGCGCGAAGACGGTCAGCACGTACAAGACGCGCATCCTCGACAAGATGGCGCTGCCGCACGAAGCCGCCCTGATCCGCTACGCGGTGCGCCACGATCTCGACCTCGGCGCCGACGACGCATGATGGCCGCCTTCCGCGTCCCGTCCGCACCGCCGCCGCCGAACGACGACGATCCGGATACGTCGCGCCTGTTCATGTCGTCGCTGCCGCCGGGCCGGCGCGAGCGGCGGCTCGCGCTCGCGACGGTGCTCGTCTCGGCCGTGATCTTCGCCGCGCTCGCACCATTCGCCACCCTGCCGCTCGCGCCGGGCTGGGCGTTCATTCCCGTGTACCAGTCGGCGATCGTCGTCAACGACATGGTGACGGCCGGCCTGCTGCTCGGCCAGTACGCGATCCTGCGCGAGAAGCCGCTGCTCGTGCTGGCGGGCGGCTACCTGTTCACGGCGTTCATGGCCGGCACGCACATGCTGACCTTCCCCGGCCTGTTCGCGCCGCGCGGCCTCCTCGGCGCCGGCGAACAGACCACCGCGTGGCTGTACCTGTTCTGGCACGGCGGCTTTCCGCTGTCGGTCGCCGCGTACGCGCTGCTGCGCGCAGCGTCGCGCGGGCGCCCGGCTCCGGCCCCGCAGCGCCGCGCGGCGATTCCGGTCGTTCTCTGCATCGCGGCCGCGATCGGCGCGACGGTCGCGCTCGCGCTGCTCGCGACCGCCGGCCACGACCTGCTGCCGCGCATCATGAGCGGCAACCGGATGACCGCGACGATGACGAACGCGATCACGGTCGTCTGGGGGCTGAACCTCGTCGCGCTGGTGCTGATGTGGCGGCAGCGGCGCCGCCATTCGGTGCTCGATCTGTGGGTGATGACGGTGCTCGTCGCGTGGCTGTTCGACATCGCGCTGTCGTCGATGCTGAATCACGGCCGCTTCGATCTCGGCTTCTATGCGGGGCGTGCGTACGGTCTCGTCGCGTCGGGCGTCGTGCTGTTCGCGATGCTGTTCGAGAACGGCCGGCTGCATGCGCAGACGGTGCGCGCGCTGGCCGGCGCGCGCTACCAGCATCTGCTCGTCGCGCAGAAAAGCGCGCAGTTGAACGAGGCGAACGAACGGCTCGAACAGCGCGTCGCCGCGCGCACCGCGCAACTGAGCGCGTCGAACCGCGACTTGCGACGCGAAGTCGAGGAACGCGTGCGCGCGGAGCGGGCGCTGCAGGCGTCGCGCGAGGAGTTGCGCGAGATCGCCGCGATCAGCGCCAGCGCGCGCGAAGCCGAGCAGCGCCGCATCGCGCGCGAACTGCACGACGAACTGGCGCAGACGCTCGCGACGCTGAAGAACGATCTCGAATGGCTGATCGACCGCGTGCCGCAGGACGACGCGTCGCTCGCGCGCAAGATCGCGGCGATGCATGCGCTCGCGCGCGGCGCGGTGGCCGCGACCCGCCGCATCGCGTCGGACCTGCGCCCGCTGATGCTCGACGATCTCGGCTTCGCGGCGGCGATGCAATGGCTCGTGGAGGATTTCCGGCACCGTCACGGGATCGCGTGTGCGCTGCACGTCGAGCCGCCCGAATTGCAGCTCGACGAGCCGTATGCGACGGCCGTGTTCCGCATCGCGCAGGAAGCGCTCGCGAATGTCGCCCGGCACGCGGCCGCGTCGCATGCGAACGTCGAACTCGTGTGCGGCGGCGAAGCGATCGCGCTGACGATACGCGACGACGGCGCGGGCTTCGATCCCGCGGTGCCGCGCAAATCGAATTCATTCGGGCTGGTGGGGTTGCGCGAGCGTGCGTATCTGGTCGGCGGCACGCTGCGGATCGCGACGACGCTCGGCGAAGGCACGACGGTGGAGGTCGAGATTCCGCGGGTGCCGGCGCCTGTGGCGGTCGCGCATGGTGTGGACGGGGATTCGCGAATCAATCGCTGACCAACGCGGCAACGACAACCACCGCATCGTCACGTATCAGAGGTAATCATCTTCCCGTTGGTGTCGTACGGCTAAAATCGTAACTTGCTCGGCTGCTTCAATCTCGAACAGCAGGACATAGCCCGACGTGCCGAAGGACACGATCAGCTCGCGCAAAAATGGATTTCCGTGATCGACCTTGCGGCATGTGAACGGAAACATGCGGAGCATGGCGACACCTTGTTCGATCGCGTCCACAGCCCGCGCCGCCGCATCCACATCACGTTCGAGCAAGTATCGATACATCCGTACCAGATCCTCACGGGCCGCACGTGTATATCGGACCCGATAGATCAATCAGCCGCCTTCGCTGCACGCGCAGCCTTCAGCATACCCTCGAGTTCGGCCTGCACGTCGGCGGCATCGACGTATTCACCGGTACGACGCGCCTCGTCGCGCGATGCGAGGCCACGGGTTACAAACTCGCGTTGCAGACGGCGACGCGCGATCCCGTCGCGCAGCGCCGACTCCATGAACGCAGACAACGTCTCGTTTTCCTCAAGGACCGACTCTGCCTCCTCCCGCAATTGCGGATCGACACGCAGCGCCGGCATGGTCGCGGTTTTCATCGCACACTCCATGTATTACATATGTAATGCATGGTAGCACACTCACTTTTTCGCGTACAGTCAGCCATTCGGCCTAACCCACGTATCCCGGGCCAAGCCGCGCCCCATCACGCCCGCGCCGCCACCATCCCCCGCTCCGAGCGCGTCCACGCGACCAGCGCGCCGACGCCGAGCAGCGCGAGGCACACGATCGGCACGATCATCGGCCCGAACGCGGTGCCCGTCACCTTGCCCGCGAACGGCATCAGGTTCTGGCTGAAGAAGCCGCCGAGGTTGCCGATCGAGTTGATCGCCGCGACGCTCGCGGCCGCCCGCGCGCCGGTGAAATAGCGCGGCGGCATCGACCAGAAGCACGGATACAGCAGCGGGATGCACGCGCCGCCGAGCACGAGCGCGATGAAGCGCAGCGGCGTCGACGGCAGCACGAGGCTCAGCAGAAAACCGAGCGCACCGAGCGCCGCGACGATCGCGATCGTGCGCAGGATGCTCTTCGCACGGCGCAGCTTCGACGGCAGCCACACCAGCAGCACCACCGCGAGCGCCCACGGCAGCATGCTCAGGAACCCGTTCGTCGTGCTCGACACGCCGAACGATTTCACGATCGTCGGCAGCCAGTACGTGACGCCGTACAGCGACGTCGACATCAGCATGTAGGTCGCCGCGAACAGCATCACGCGCGGATCGAGCAGCGCCTTCCACGGCCGGCCGTGCTCGGCCTGCGCCGGCTTCTCGCGCTCCAGCGCGGCCGCGACGATCTGCTTCTCGCGCTCGTCGAGGAACCGCGCTTCGCGAAACGATGCGGGCAGCACGCGGAACACGACGATCGCGACGACCACGGCCGGAATGCCCGTCGCGACGAACACCCACTGCCAGCCCGCGAGCCCCCACACGCCGTTCAGGCTCAGCAGCAGGCCGCCGACGAGCGAGCCGAGCATGTTCGCGAGCGCGCTGCCGAGCGTGAAGATGCCGAGCACCTTCGCGCGGTAGCTCTGCGGGAACCACAGCGTCAGGTAATAGATCACGCCCGGATAGAAACCGGCCTCGGCGATGCCGAGCACGAAGCGCAGCGAGCAGAACGCCGGCATCGACGTCGTGAAGCCCATCAGCACCGTGATGAGCCCCCACGTCAGCATGATCCGCGCGAGCCACACGCGTGCGCCGTAACGATGCAATGCGAGCGTGCTCGGCACCTCGAACAGCAGGTAGCCGATGAAGAACAGCGACGACGCGAGCCCGAACGCGGCTTCCGTCATCCCGAGGCTGTGCACCATCTGCAGTTTCGCGAAACCGACGTTCTGCCGGTCGATGAACGCGATCAGGAACATCACGACGAGGATGGGCAGCAGGCGCCGCGCCATCTTCGACATGATGCGCTGCTCTTCGGCGGACGCGGGGTCCAGGGTGTCGGTAGCGTTCACTTCAGGCTCCTTGCGTGAATCGGTTGCATATCGGTTGAATCGGTGAATCGGTTGAATCGGCGCCGCGCGTGACGAATGCGCCGGCGTCAGCGGGTTCGATGAATGGATTCGGTTGGCCGCAGGCGTGGCTCAACCCGACCGGTAGTCGTCGAGCATCGGCGCGAACATCTCGTGCCACGCGCGCGGCTTCGCCTTGATCGTGCCGGCCAGGTACAGGAATTCGACGTAGTCCATCAGCTGGTTCGGCAGCACCGAGAAGCGCGTGTCGGGCGCGGCGAGCATCCGCATCACGTCGTCGTGCGACACGCCGACGCCCGACGACGTCGCATACAGCGCCGCCGCCGCACGCGGGTCCTGCGCGATCAGGTGATTCGCTTCGTCGAGCGCGCCGAGGAACGCGACGGTGAGCGCGGGCTCCGCATCGACGAGCCGCTTCGGCGCGAACACGACGTCGAGCGTCATCGGGCCGAGCACGTCGACCGAGCTCACCACGCGATGGATGCCCGGCTGCCGCAATTCGAGCGTCGAGAACGGCGGCGACGTAAAGTGCGCGGTCACGCCGTTCTCGCGGCGGATCAGCGCCTGCATCGCCTGCGGATGCGGCAGGTTCACGGTGATCGAATCGAGCTGCGCGAAATGCCTGGGGCCGAGCTGCCGGCTCGCGACCATCTGCAGCACGACCGCCGACAGCGACGTGCGGATGCCCGGCACCGCGATCCGGTCGGACGGCGCGAAGTCGCGCAGCGACACGAGGCCCGGCCGGTTCGCGTTGAGCGACAGCGACGTGGTCGACAGCCCGCTGATGCCGATCACCTCGACGTTCGGAATGCCGCGCGCCCGCGCCCATAGCTCGATGAAACCCGGCGCGCCGGCGCCCGCGAAATCGAGCGTGCCGGCCATCATCGCGTCGTTGACGGAATTGCCGCCGTCGAGCAGCACCCATTCGACCGCGACGTCGCGCACGCCGTGGCGCGCCGCATGCCGCTCGAACAGCCGCTGCTTCTCCATCACGAGCAGCGGCAGGTACAGCACGCCATAGCCTTTCGAGATCCGCACCGTGCGCGGCTTCGCGCGCACCAGCGCCGGCGCCCCGAGCACGCCCAGCACGCCGAGCCCGGCGGCGATCAACGCGCGGCGACGCGGCGACGTCGTCATGCACGCACCGTCGACGTGCGGCGAACGGCCAGCCGCCACGCGCGGGCCGGCGTAGCGCCGCGGCGCGCGTTCGTCGTGCCCGTGACATGCTGCATCTTGCCGTCTCCTTGAATATTTCTGGTATTAATGCCGTCCTTGCATCCTGCTTCCGGCTCGACACAGGTTATCGACCGAGTCTGAGAAAATGCTGACATCCCGGCCTCGGGAAAACCCCTAACCCCTCTACCTGCAAACGGCACCATGCGTATTCTCGTCGTGGAGGACGATGCCGAAATCGGCGCGGCGATCCGCGGCCGCCTGGCCCGGCTCGGCCACGCCGTCGATCTCGAAACCGACGGCGCGACCGCGAACGGGCTGCTGCGCGTCGAGCGTTTCGATCTCGTCGTGCTCGATGCGAATCTGCCCGGCATGGACGGCTTCACGGTCCTGCGCAACCTGCGCGCGTCGGGCAGCACGACGCCCGTGCTGCTCGTCACCGCGCGCTCGGCGATCGACGACCGTGTGAGCGGCCTGGGCCTCGGCGCCGACGACTACCTCGTGAAGCCGTTCGACTACCGCGAGCTCGACGCACGCGTGCAGGCGCTCCTGCGTCGCAACAGCGGCCACGCGAACGACGTGCTGACGCTCGGCGGCCTCGTGATCGACCGCAGCAGCCGCCTCGCGGAACTCGACGGCCAGCCGCTGTCGCTGTCGCGCCAGGAATTCGCGCTGCTCGAAATCCTCGCGAGCCGCCCGCAGCGCATCTTCTCGAAGGAAGAACTGCTGAACCAGTTGTTCAGCTTCGGCAACGAGCCGACCGCGAACGCGGTCGAGCAATACGTGACGCGCGTGCGCAGGAAGCTGCAGGGCAGCTCGGTCGAGATCCGCACCGCCCGCGGGATGGGGTATCAGATTGCCGCGCATTGACTGGTTTCCGAAGACGCTGTTCGGACGCACGCTGCTGTTCATCGCGCTCGTCGTCGCGACCGGCGCGCTCGCGCTCGCGGCGATCGCGCGCTACTACGCGGGCGTCGCGGCCGAACGCGCGTACGACCAGTTGCTGGCGGGCGCGTCGATCCAGGTCGCGGAAAACCTGTACGTGCAAGGCGGCGTGCTCGCGCTGAATCCGCCGGTGGCCGCGCTGTCGACACTGTCGCGCTACGACCTCGTCTATTACAAGGTGGTCGATTCGCGCGGCGTCGTCGTGGCCGGCTACAACGACCTCGCGAGCCCCGCGACGCTCGCCGCCGCGAAGCAGGGCCCCGCGTTCGCGAACGCCGTCTACCAGGGGCACCGGATCCGCACCGCGACGACCGCACGCTACATGCCCGAGGAAAGCACGCCCGGCTGGGCGCTCGTGACGGTTGCGCAGACAACCAACGCGCGCCAGCAGCTGACGAACGACATGAGCCTCAAGGTGTGGACGCTGATCCTGCTGATGAGCGTGCTCGCGGTCGGTGCGAGCGGCCTCGCGATCCGGCGCGGCCTGCGCCCGCTCGCGCAGATCGGCGCGATCATCGCCGCGCGCGACCCGGCCGACCTGCGGCCCGTGGCCGTCGATACGCCGAGCGAAATCGACGCGATCATCGGGTCGATCAATGGCCTGATGCACCGCCTCGCCGAGCGGATCAACGCGATGCAGCGCTTCATCGCCGACGCCGCGCACCAGATGCGCACGCCGCTCGCGCGGCTCGACGCGCAGATCGAGCTGCTCGACGGCGAATCCGACCCCGCGCGTCACGCGGCGCGGCTCGATGCGCTGCGCGCGACCTCGTCGGACGTCGGCCGGCTCACCGGGCAGTTGCTCAATCACGCGATGGTGATTCATCGCACCGAGGCCGTGCCGCTGCAACCGGTCGACCTCGTCGCGCTCGCGAAGGAGGTGCTGGGCCGCACGATTCCGCTCGCCGGCGAGCGCGACGTGGCCGTCGCGTTCGCGAGCGACGCGCCGCATGCGTGGATCGACGGCGATGCGATCAGCCTGCAGGAAGCATTGTCGAACGTGCTGCACAACGCGCTGCTGCATGGCCATGCGGACGACATCGTCGTGTCGGTCGCGACCCAGGGCAACGCGGATCAAGCCGTGACGCTGACCGTCACCGACAACGGGCGCGGGATACCGCGCGAGCACTGGGACGCGGCATTGCAGCCGTTCGTGCGGATCGCGCCGGACGGCAGCGAGCGGCGCACGGGGTCCGGGCTCGGGCTCGCGATCGTGCAGGAAGTGATGAAGGCGCACGGCGGGCGCGTCGGGTTCGCGTTTCCCGATGCGGGCGGGTTCGCGGTGGTGCTGACGTTTCCGCGGGCGACGACGACGCACGCCGCACGCGACGCTTAGACAACCGCGGATCCGGCGCAGGTACGCTCGATCGAACGCCGCCGGGCGACACGCGTTCAGTCGTCGCTGTCCCGATCGTCGTCGGTGTTGCGCTGCGCGTGTCGCGCAACCCGTTGATCCAGCGCGTCGTACTGACGGTCGCAGAACAACCGGCACAACGCATCGACGTCGACGCGCCTTCTCACGTCGATCGTCTCGACGTGCTGCTCCAGCTTTCCCTTGCCGATCCCGAAGAGCCCCTTCTTCATCCGCATGGACACCACATTCAGCTGGAAGCCGTCCGAATGCGCATCCGTCAACGCAGTCACCCACAGCTCGCGCTGATCGTCGGCCTGCTGCAGCACGAGCGCCGGCAGCGGGCCGTCCTGCGTCTCGTTCCATTCGACGTGCTGGGCCGCCCAAGGGAACGCATCGAATGCGTGAACGAACGACGCGTAGTCGGTCGCGCCCTGCTGATCGAGCTGATTGAAATCGTAGCCGACTTTCTGGATGGAACAGGTCAACATGGCGCGGTGCTCTCCGTGGTGTCGATCGCGACAGAACGCCAATCTACCCCACATTTGACGACGCTTGGCAGCACCTGCTCGTCCACCTACACCGCCACCGCCTCCCCACCGAGATACGCATCGCGCACGCGCTCGTCGTCGAGCAGCGTTTTCGCGGGCCCTTCCAGCACGACGCGCCCCGTCTGCAGCACGTACCCGTAGTGCGCGATCTCCAGCGCGAGGCTCGCGTTCTGCTCGACCATGAACACCGTCACGCCCTGCTGGTTGATCGCGTCGATCAGCTCCAGCACCTTGTCGACGTAGAGCGGCGACAGTCCCATCGTCGGCTCGTCCATGCAGATCAGCTTCGGCCGCGCCATCAGTGCGCGCGCCATCGCGAGCATCTGCTGCTCGCCGCCCGACAGCGTGCCCGCGCGCTGCGCAAGCCGTTCGCGCACCCGCGGAAACAGGTCGAGCACACGCTCGTAGTCGTCGGCCACCGCCGCGCGATCGCCGCGCGTGTATGCACCCATCAGCAGGTTCTCGCGCACGCTCATGTCGGCGAACAGCCGCCGCGCCTCCGGCACGGCCGCGATCCCGCGCCGCACGCGCTGCGGCGTCGCGAGCGCCGTCACGTCGTCGCCGTCGAAACGCACGACGCCGCGCTTCGGCCGCATCAGCCCGAGAATCAGCTTCATCGTCGTCGACTTGCCGCTCGCGTTGCCGCCGAGCAGGCTGACGATCTGCCCGCGGCCGACCTCGAAGTTCACGTCGAAGTGCACCTGCACCGGTCCGTAGAACGTGTCGAGATGTTCGAGTTTCAGCAGCGCATCGGTCATGGTCGTATGGGGTTCCGGGGAAAGTACGCTCATGCGGCCGCCTGCACGGTCCGATCGGCCGACGTGCCGCCCGCATGACGGCGGCCGAGATAGGCCTCGATCACGCGCGGATCGTGCCGCACGTCGCGCGGCGCGCCCTCGGCGATCTTCACGCCGTTGTCGAGCACCATCACGCGGTCGGACACGCGCATCACGAGTTCGAGCTTGTGCTCGATCAGCAGGATCGTCAGGCCGCGCGCCTTCAGCGACTGGATCAGTTGCAGCATCTCGGCCGTCTCCGTCTCGTTCATCCCGGCCGTCGGCTCGTCGAGCAGCAGCAGGCGCGGATGCAGCGCGAGCGCGCGGCCGATCTCCACGCGCCGCCGGTTCGCATACGACAGGCTGTGCGCCGGATGATCGATGCGCGGCGTGAGCCGTTCGCCGAAGCCGGCGACGATCGCGCGCGCTTCTTCGCGCAGTTCGGCTTCCTCGCGCCGCACCGACGCGGGCCGCACGAGCGCGCGCAGCACTTCGGCGGCCGCGCCGAGCGCCGGCCAGCCCGGCCGTGCCGCGCGCAGCCGCGCATGCGCGCCGATCAGCACGTTGTCGAGCACGCTCAGGTTGCCGAACACGCGACCGTGCTGGAACGTGCGCGCGATGCCGAGCGCCGCGAGCCGTTCCGGTGCGGCGCCGGTGATGTCGCGTCCGTCGAACGTCACGCGGCCGGCGTCGGGCCGGTCGGCGCCCGCGATCAGGTTGAACAGCGTCGACTTGCCCGCGCCGTTCGGGCCGATCACGCTCAGCAGTTCGCCGTCGGCCAGCGTCAGGCTCGCGCCGTCGAGCGCGGTCACGCCGTCGAAGCGGCGCGTCAGGCCCTGCACGTCGAGCAGGGGTCGAGTGGTGATCATCGCATTCCTCCTCACACCGTGCCGAGCAGGCCCTGCGGCCGGAACCGGACGAGCAGCAGCAGCACGAGGCCGTAGATCAGCATCCGGTAGTCGGCCGCCCAGCGGAACAGCTCGGGCAGCCCGATCAGCGCGATCGCGCCGACGATGCCGCCGAGCACGTTGCCGAGCCCGCCGAGGATCACCATCGTCAGCGCGAGGATCGACACCTGCGAATCGAAGGTCTGGTGATTGATGTAGCTGTACAGATGCGCGGCAATGCCGCCGCTCACGCCCGCCGCGACGCCGCCGACCGCGAACGCGATCGCCTTGTAGCGGTTCGGCGCGATGCCGTGCGCACGCGCAGCCACATCGTCCTCGCGCACCGCGCGCAGCGTGCGGCCGAGATGCGAACGCAGCAGCCGCACCTGCACGAGCGCGAACACGACGAGCACCGCGAACGTGAACCAGTACGCGGCGCGCGCGGTGGTCGCCCACGGCAGCGGCGCGATGCCGGTGATGCCGAGCGGGCCGCGCGTCAGGCCGTCCCAGTTCAGGATCACGAGGCTCACCACTTCGCCGATGCCGAGCGTCGCGATCGACACGTAGTGCCCGCGCAGCCGGAACGCCGGATAGACGAGCAGCGTGCCGAGCACGGCGGTGATCACGCCCGCGCACGGAATCGTCACGGCCGGCGACCAGCCGAGATCCGACGACAGCAGCGCCGACGCATACGCGCCGATCACGAGCAGCGCGGCGTGGCCGAGCGAGATCTGCCCGACCGTGCCCGCGACGAGCGTGAGGCTCAGCGCGAGCAGCCCGTACAGCCACGCGTTGGTCAGCGTCTGCAACACGTACGGCGATGCGCCGAGCCACGGCAGCACGGCCGCCGCCGCGATCAGCACGACGAGCACCGGGCGCGGCACGCGCACGGCTTTCGCGGCGGCGAGGAAGGTGCCCGTCATCGGCTCGGGCGGCAGCGCGCGATTCGCGCTGAACAAGCCGTTCGGCCGCCACACGAGGAACACGATCAGCAGCCCGAACGCGAACAGGTCGCGATAGCTGGTGCCGAACAGCGCGACGCCGTAGCTTTCGACGAGACCGAGCAGCAGGCTGCCGGCGATCGCGCCCGGCACGTTGCCGAGCCCGCCGATCAGCAGCGCGACGACGCCTTTCAGCGTCGCCTGGAAACCCATCGCCGGATCGATGCTGTTGTAGTACATGCCGACCAGCAGCCCGCTCACGCCGCCGAGCGCGCACGCGATCGCGAACACGGTCTGGTTCACGCGATCGACGTCGACGCCCATCTGCAGCGCCGCGTCGCGATCCTGCGCGGTCGCGCGCACGGCCCAGCCGAGCCGCGTGAAGCGCAGGAAACCGTACAGCAGCGCGGCCGCCGCGATGCCGATACCCGCGATCAGCAGGTCGAGCGAGCCGAGCGTCGCGCCGGCGATCCGCACGTGCCAGTCGGGCAGCGGCGTCGGCACCGCGCGCGGGTCCGCGCCGAACGCGAGTTGCGCGAGCTGGTCGAGGATGAAGCTGATGCCGATCGTCGCGAGCAGCGGCGCGATGCGCGCGGCATGGCGCAGCGGCCGCAGCCCGATCCGTTCGATCGCGATGCCGAGCGCGCCGCAGCCGACCACGACCGCCGCGAGCGCGACGGGTAGCGGCAGCCCGAAGCGCGTCAGGCACAGCCAGCCGATGAATGCGCCGACCATGTACACCGAGCCGTGCGCGAAGTTGATCAGGTGCGACACGCCGAAGATCAGCGCGAGCCCGACCGCGAGCAGCGCGTAGATGTTGCCGACGATGAGGCCGTTGAGCGTGTAGTCGAGCCAGGAAGCCATTACGATGCGTCCGTCAGGTGCAGGCGGTTCAGGTTGGGTTCAGCGCGCCGCGAGCTGCGGCTTCGCGCCGTCCCACAGCGCCCACTGCCCCTGCTTCACCACCAGATACACGGTGCGCGCGCCCGCCACGCGGCGCGTCTGCGGATCGAAGCGCACCTTGCCGAAGATCACGCTCGGCACGTCGCTGATCTTCGCGAAGCCGTCGTGCGCGGCCTGGCGCGTCGTGCCGTAGCGGCGCAGCACTTCCGCCGACAGGATCAGCGCGTCGTACGCGCGCGCCACGAACGAATCGGGATCCGCGTGGAATTTCGCGCGATAGCGCTGCACGAACGCCTGCACCTCGGGGCGCGGTTCGGCCGGGAAGAAGTTCGATTCGGTGTAGACGCCTTCGACGGCCGTGCCGCCCAGTTCGAGGAACTTCGGCGAATACACGGAGCCCACCGCCGCGATCGGCAGTGCCACGCCCGACGTGCGCGCCTGACGCACGATCTGCGCGCCGTCGGCGTAATAGGAGATCAACACGATCGAATCGGGCTTCGATTCACCGATGCGCACGAGCGTCGAGCGGAAATCCTTCTCCGCCGGCTGGTAGCCTTCGGCCGCGACGACCTGCGCGCCGAGCCCCGCCACCGCCTTCGCGAAGATGTCCTTGCTGGTGCGGCCCCAGTCGGTGTTCAGGTACAGCACCGCGATCCGCTTGAAGCCGAGTTCCTTCACCGCATAGCGCGCGAGCAGCGGCTGCTCCTCGGCCTGGCTCAGCGCGGTGCTCCAAAGATAATCGCCGCCCTTCGTGAAATCCGGATGCGAATTCGTGAAGCCGAACTGGATCAGTTGCCCGCGCTGGTAGATCGGCGACGCGGCCATCGACGTCGCGCTCGAGAAATCGCCGAGTTCGATCGCGATGCGCGGATCGGCGACGAACTTCTGCGCGATCGCCACCGCCTGGCGCGGGTCGCTGCGGCTGTCCTGGAAGTCGATCGCGAGCGGGCGGCCATGAATGCCGCCGCTGCCGTTGATCTCGTCGAGCGCGAGATCGAAACCGCGCTTCCACTGCTCGCCGTACTGCGCGTCCTGGCCCGTGAGCGGGCCGCTCACGCCGATCACCACCGGCTCGCCCGACACGCCGGCCGCGAGGGCGCCGCCCGTCGACAGCCCCCATGCGGCAGCGAGTGCCGCCACCGTGCCCAGCACGCGTCGCCATGCGCCGCGCGCGTCGTTCCCCGAAACGTTCATGCGTCCCCCAGCTTCAGTCAGTCGAAAAGAGTGAGGGCATGTAACCATCCGGTTCAGGACGATCCAACGAAGTTTTGCGCATATCGATATCGCATGCGGCGCGAAGCAAGCGACGCTCGCGAACGGTCGTCTGTCCGTCGCGCATCAGGCGAAGTACGGGCCTGCATCGCATCGCATTGATTCGATTGGCGTTTCGTTCTCGCGACCTCGCGCAACCGGCGCGCATACGCGCACCACCGGCCGCCGCGACGATCGCGCCCTTCGCAGTTTTCCCGCTGTCGATAGCAAAAATCATTATATGAATCACGCATGCTCGCGCTCCTACAATGCGCAAATTGCATCATCGGAACGCGTCATGGAGCTGCATCAACTCGAAGCTTTTTCCGCGGTCATGTCGGCCGGCAGCGTGACCGGCGCGGGCGAACTGCTCGGCCGCTCGCAGCCGGCCGTCACGCGGCAGATCCAGGAACTCGAGGCCGATCTCGGCTACGCGCTGTTCGACCGGCATGGTCCGCGCGTCACGCCGACGCGCCGCGCGTTCCTGCTGTACGAGGAAGTCGAACGCTCGCTGGTCGGCCTGCGTGCGATCGAGGCGCGGGCGCGCGCGCTCGGCGACGAAACCGCCGAACCCGTGCGCATCGCGGCCACGCCGTCGCTCGCGGCCACGCTCGTGCCGGCCGCGCTCGCCGCGCTGCCCGACGACGCGCATGCGCCGCACTATCAGTTGCGCAGCGAATCGGCCGAGCACGTCGTGCACGAGGTGCTGGCCGGCACGGCCGATGTCGGCGTCGTCACGCTGCCGATGGCGCATGCCGGGCTCGACGTGCACTGGATCGCGCAAACGCCGTGCGTCGCCGTGCTGCCGGCCGACGATCCGCTCGCGGCGAAACCGCGCATCGCACTGCGCGACCTCGCGCGGCGCCGTATCGTGACGGTCGCGAACCGGCATCGGCTGCGTCAGCGGATCGACGCGGCATTCGCGGCCGCGCGCGTCGATGCACGCGTGTTCATCGAAACCAATGCGTCGCTGAATGCGGTGATGGCCGCGCGCGCGGGCATCGGGATCGGCATCGTCGATCCGGCCACGGGCGTCGCGCTGCCGGTGGACGGCGTCGTCGCACGCCCGCTCGACGTCGACATCCCGTTCGCGTTCGGCGTCGCGACGCCGGCCGGCAAGACGCGCACGGCGGCCGTCGAGGCGCTGCTCGACGCGCTGCATCGCACGACGCGCGCGCTGCTCGACGACGTGATCTTTCACGACGCCGCCGCGCACGATGCGCTGCTGCGCGGCGACCGGTTGCGCACCGAGCGGGGGTCGCGCCCCGTTCGAACGACACGTGCGCGCCGCGCGCGCCCGGAGGCCGCATGACGAGCCAGCTCGACGCACTCGAAGCGCGGCTCGCGCAGGACCTGCGCTGGCTCGACCTGCCCGCGCCGTCGTGGGTGCCGTCGCGCGAAGCGGACGGCGTGCGCGTGCTCGACGTCGCGATCGTCGGCGGCGGAATGGCCGGGCTCGCGGCTTCCGCCGAGCTGCGCCTGCTCGGCATCGACAACCAGTGCGTGATCGACCGCGCGCCGGCCGGCTACGAAGGCCCGTGGGTCACGTTCGCGCGGATGGAGACGCTGCGTTCGCCCAAGCAGCTCGCGGGCCCCGCGCTCGGCCTGCCCGCGCTGACGTTCCGCGCCTGGTTCGAAGCGCAATACGGCCGCGACGCGTGGGACGCGCTCTACAAGATCCCGCGCCCGCAATGGATGGACTACCTGCGCTGGTATCGGCGCGTGCTCGACCTGCAGGTACGCAACGACACGACGCTCGTCGCGCTGCGCCCGCGCGACGACGGGCTGCTCGCGCTCGACGTGCGCGGCAACGGCGAAGCACAGACGCTGCTCGCGCGGCACGTCGTGCTCGCGACCGGCCGCGACGGGCTCGGCGGCCCGTATGTGCCGCCCGTCGCGCAACGTGCGCCGCGCACGCGCTGGGCCCATTCGTCCGAGCCGATCGACTTCGCCGCGCTCGCGGGCAAGCGCGTCGGCGTGGTCGGCGCGGGCGCGTCCGCGTTCGACAACGCGGGCACCGCGCTGGAAGCGGGCGCCGCGCGCATCGACCTGTTCTTCCGTCGCGCGGACATTCCGCGCATCAACAAGCTGACCGGCATCGGCAGCCCGGGCCTCGTGCACGGCTACGCCGATCTCGACGACGCAACGAAGTGGCGCTTCATGCACTACGCGCTGACGTCGCAAACGCCGCCGCCGCGCGACAGCGTGCTGCGCGTCTCGCGCCACGACCATGCGCACTTTCATGCGGGCAGCCCGATCGAGACGCTCGCCGACCATGCGGACGGGCTGGAAGTAACGACGCCGCGCGGCCGCTACACGGTCGATTTCCTGATCTTCGCGACGGGTTTTCATTCGGACTGGACGACGCGCGACGAATTCGCGTCGTTCGGCGCGCACGTGCGGCGCTGGAAGGATCGCTACCAGCCGGACCCGGCGCTGCGGCTCGACGAGCTCGCCGAGTCGCCCGATCTCGGCCCCGCGTTCGCGTTCCAGGAGCACGAGCGCGGCGCGTGCCCGGCCGTCACGCGGATTCATTGCTTCAACCATGCGGCGAGCCTGAGCCACGGCAAGCTGTCCGGCGACATCCCGGCCATCAGCGCGGGCGCGGAGCGGCTGGCACGCGGAATTGCGAGCCGATTGTTCGATGCCGATCGCGACCGCCACTACGACGCGCTCGTCGCCTACGCGAACGCGGAGTTGCAGGGCGACGAATGGCGCGACGCCAACGCCCTCGATCACTTTGACGACGAAGGAACACCGAAACGATGACTGACTCCATCACGCCGGCCGCCGGGCCGGATACGATCGACGCGGCAGCCGGCCTGCGGGAAGGCGACGCCGTCGCCGCGCTGCGCCGCGCCCGCGACAAGGTGCTGCTGCCGACACAACTGAGCGAAGCCGCGCTGTTCGATCCCGCGTTACCCGATCTTTCGCTGATCGAGCGGCTGCATGCGGCGCGGTATGTCGCACGGCAGTCGAATGCGCACGCGCTGGCCGACATCTATCGCGCCCGATTGCTCGACGCGGGCGGCACGCTCGACGACATCGAACGGGCGGATGCCGACGCGCTCGACGCACTGCCGCGCCGCCTCGGCGCGATCCTGTTGCACGCGAAGCGCCTGACGCACGCCCCGGCCGACGCGCGCGCATCCGATCTCGACGCGCTGAAATCGGCCGGGCTCACGACATCCGCGATCGTCGCGCTGTCGCAGCTCGTCGCGTTCGTCGCGTATCAGTTGCGCGTCGCCGCGGCCGCGCGGGCGCTTCAGGCACGTGCCGCGGAGGCCGCATGACGACGGCAGCCCACGGCTTCACGTCCGACACGCTCGGCTGGCGTGCGTGGCTCGACACGGTATCGCTCGACACGGCGACACCCGATCAGCTCGCGGTGCTGGAAGCGAGCCACCCGCAAGCGAAGACGTCCGACTATTACCTGCTGCTCGTCCACCTTCCCGACATCCTGCGGCAACGCTCGGGCGTATTCAACGCGATCATGTACGGCCCCGGCGGGCTGTCGCGCGCGGAGCGCGAACTGGCGAGCACGGCCGTATCGCGCGTGAACGGCTGCGTGTACTGCGCGTCGGTGCATGCGCAGCGCTTCGCGCAGCTCGCGAAACGCACCGATGCGATCGAACAGGTGTTCGAGGATCCGGCGACGGCCGGCACGACGGCGCGCGAACGCGCGATCGTCCGCTATGCGATCGCGTTGACCGAACGGCCCGACGCGATCGGCGAAGATGACATTGCGGCGCTCGAAGTCGAAGGGTTGACGCACGAGGAGATTCTCGACCTGTCGCACGCCATCGCGATCTTCGCGTGGGCGAACCGGTTGATGCTGACGCTCGGCGAGCCGGTGTTCCCGGCACCGGCAGCCACGGCCTGACCGCAGCGAAAGAGGTGGCGCGGGCCCCGCCCGCGTCACGCCTTGTGCGTCGACAACAAGATGCTCGTCTCGGTATTGGCGATTCCGTCGATCAGCCGGATCGCGCCGAGCACGCGATCGAAGTGTTCGAGCGAATCGGCATGCAGCTCGGCGACGAGATCCCAGCGCCCGTTCGTGCTGTGGATCGACGCGACGTTCGGATGCCCGCGCAGCACCTTCACCACCTCCGCGCCGCGATTGCCCTGCACCGCGATCGACATCAGCGCGCGAATCCGGTGCCGTTCGGCGGCCGGCTTGAGCCGTACCGTATAGCCGACGATCACGCCGTTTTTCTCGAGCCGCGTGAGGCGGTTCTGCACGGTCGCGCGCGCCACGCGCAATTCTTTCGCCAACGCGACGACGGGCAGTCGCGCGTTGTCGCGCAGCAGCGCGATGAGCTGACGGTCGACGTCGTCGAGCGTGATCATGAACGGCTTTCCTGTTGAGCGTGAACCGGCCGCCAGCGTGCCGGAGGCCGCCCGTTCCGGCCAGCGTGAACTGTTCAAAGTGCCGGAAATGGCTGGCAATTTGCCAAGTCTATCGAGAAATCTGCCACTTTTGCCGTCTTTTTGTTGGCTCGACTCACGGAAATAATGACTCCATCGACCGGCCGACCCGCCGCGCCGCTGCTTTTTCAGCAAGCCCGGATTCGCGCCGACACCCCGCCCGGTCGACCAGAACGCCCGGACACCCGTACCGGCACCGAATATGGAGACAGACCGATGACTCGCTTCCTCGACGTTCCCGCCACCGCCCGCCTGATCGCCAGGACCGGCGTCACGACGTTCCTGCGCGAACTCGTCGACACGCTGCGCGCCGACTACCTGCACTGGGCCGATTTCGACAAGTCGCCGCGCGTCGCGTGCCACTCGCGCGACGGCGTGATCGAGCTGATGCCCGTCGCGAACGCGTCGCTGTTCGCGTTCAAGTATGTGAACGGCCATCCCGTCAATGCGGCGCGCGGGATGCACACGGTGATGGCGTTCGGCGCGCTCGCCGAAGTCGATACCGGCTACCCGCTGCTGCTCGCCGAACTCACGCTCACCACCGTGCTGCGCACGGCCGCGACGTCGGTCCTCGCCGCGCAGGCGCTCGCCCGGCCCGATTCGCGCACGATGGCGCTGATCGGCAACGGCGCGCAAAGCGAATTCCAGGCGATCGCGTTCCACACGCTGCTCGGCATCGACGAAATCCGCGTGTTCGACGTCGATCCGCGCGCAACCGACAAGCTCGTGCGAAATCTCGCCGCGTACCCGAAATTGCGGGTCGTGCGCGCGGCCTCGACCGCCGACGCCGTGCGCGGCGCCGACATCGTGACGACCGTCACCGCCGACAAGGCATACGCGACGATCGTCACGGCCGACATGATCGAGCCCGGCATGCATCTGAACGCCGTCGGCGGCGATTGCCCGGGCAAGACCGAACTCGAGGCGGGCGTGCTGCACGCGGGCCGCGTGTTCGTCGAATTCGAGCCGCAGTCGCGCATCGAGGGCGAGATCCAGCAGATGCCAGCCGACTTCCCCGTGACCGAGCTGTGGCGCGTGCTGCAGCGCGAAACGGCTGGCCGCGAGCGCGCGGACGAAGTCACGGTGTTCGACTCGGTCGGCTTCGCGCTCGAGGATTACTCGGCGCTGCGCTACCTGTACGCGCTCGCGCAGCAGCACAACGCGGGCGTCGAGATCGCGCTGATTCCGCCGGCCGTCGATCCCAAGAACCTGTTCGCGCTGATCGACGACCCGGCCGCGATCGCGCACGGCCACGCGGCGTTCGTGACCGAAGCCGTCGCCGCGTTCGCGCGCTGACCGTCAGCTGGGGGCGGCCCCTGCGCCGCCCGTTTTCCTCCCTCCGCTCCCGCCCTTCATGAATCTCGTATCGATCCAGGCGCCATCCGCCGTCGTGATGATCCGGCCGCACCGCTTCCTGCCGAACCCGCAGACCGCGGCCGACAACGCGTTCCAGTGCACGGCCGCAGGCGGTGCGTGCGACACCTCGTCGATATCGGCCGCCGCGCGCGACGAAGTCACGGCCGCCGCGCGCACGCTCGCCGATGCGGGCGTGCGCGTGCACGTGTTCGACGACCACGGCGAGCGCGACACACCCGACTCCGTGTTCCCGAACAACTGGTTCTCGACGCATCCGGGCGGCCATGTCGCGCTGTATCCGATGCACAGCCCGAACCGTCGCCGCGAGCGGCGGGCGGACGTGATCGAGATGCTGAAGGCCGAGTACCGCGTGCAGGACGTGATCGACTACTCGGGCCTCGAATACGACGACGTGTTCCTCGAAGGCACCGGTGCGATGGCGCTCGACCACGTCGCGCGGATCGCGTACACCGCGCGCTCGCGCCGTGCCGATCCGGTCGCGCTCGAACGCTTCTGCACGCACTTCAACTTCGAGCCGATCTGCTTCGACACGGCCGACGCGAACGGCAAGCCGATCTATCACACGAACGTGATGATGAGCGTCGCGACCGAGTTCGCGATGGTCGGCCTCGACCTGATTGCCGACAGCCGCCGCCGTGGCGAGATCGCGCAACGCCTGAGCGAAACGGGGCGCGCGGTGATTGCGCTCGATGCATCGCAAATCGCGAATTTCGCGGGGAATACGCTGGAATTGTCGGGAAAGGATGGGCGCGTGCTCGCGCTGTCGCGGCGTGCGTTCGACTGTCTCACGCACGACCAGCGCGCGGTGATCGAACGCTCCGCGCGGTTGCTGCCGCTCGACGTGCCGACGATCGAGCTGGCCGGCGGGTCGGTGCGCTGCATGCTCGCGGGGATACATCTCGCGCGGCGCTCGATGGCGGCACGCGACGGCGCGGCAATCGAATCGATGGGACGGGAGCGCGAAGCGGTGTCGCACGCCTGACTGTAGCGGGTTCTGACGTCGCGCTACCGTTGACGCGACCGGATGCTTCGATCTGCGAACGAGATCGAAGCATCCGGTCGTACTTTCAATCGGCCAGCAACTTCAGCCCCGCCGGCAGCGTTTCGCCGAATACGCGCGCCGTATCGGCTTCGTCGAACGCGATCGCTTCACGGACCATGTCGATCCACGCCGCCGATGCATTCGCGGCCGACAGGCGCTTGATGACGGCCTCGCGCGTGTCGTCCGGCAAATCGCGCGAGCGGTCGCCCGTCATCCGCGCGATCTGCGCGGCCGCGAACGCGGCCGGCTCGACCTGCTTCCAGTCGAGCGCGAACAGCGCATCGAGCCAGCCGCCAACGATTTCCGCCGGCACGACACTGTGCGCGCTGCCATAGAACGGCCGCCGCGCACCGATCCGCCCGAGCGCCCATGCACACAACGCGCGTTCGGCCGGCTTCTGCAGCTGCACGATCAGGCGCTCGGCGAGCTCGACCTTGCGCTCGACGGGCAACCGTTCGAGCGACGCGGACAACCGCGTCATGTCGGCCGGCCCGACCTTGGCCGGATCGAACGGCAGCTTGCGCCGCTTGTCGTCGGACGGTTCGAGGAACGCGATCGCGTCGCGCACCTGCGTCTGCGCATCGTCGTCGAGGCCGCCGGCCACGCGCCGCCACAGCGTCCACCACTCGGACCACACCTGCGCATCGGTCACGTATTGAATGCCGTCGTCGAACAGCGGCCACAGTTGCTCGATGCGCCACGCGTCGAGCGGATGACCGAATCCCGGACGCAGGCAATAGCCGGCGAGATTCAGCCACGCGCGCTCGTGATCGGCCGAGCGACGGCGCCGCCGCGCCCGTGCGAGCAATGCGTCGAACAGTTCGCGCGCGAGCGCGACGTCCCAGTCTTCGCGGGCGCCGAGCACCTGCTCGAGTTGCGCGCGCAACCGGCGCGTGTCCTTCGGCGTCACGCCCGCGGCCTTGCTGCCGAACGAGCGCTCGATCAGCTCGATCGCCTGGTCGAGCCGCGGATGCCGCGCGGACGCCGCATCGTCGCCGTGCCCCGGCGCATCGCCGCGCAACTGGAATTCGAGCCGCCAGCGGCGCGCCGCGTCGTCGGTCGCGATGCAATGCATTTCGAGCGTGCCGACCTCGGTCAGCGACGCGGTGAGCTTCACCGGCGTTTCGCGCGCGTCGCCACCCGCCTTCGCGTCGACGACCGTCGCGATCGGCGGCAGCCGCACGAAATCGCCGCCGTCGAGATCGACGAGATCGCCGGGCCGGTACTTCGTGTCGGCCACCGTCGATACGAGGTGGAACCGCACCGGCTGCCCGAGCTGCAGCGCGAACGTGCGATCGTCGAGCCGGATCTCGCGTCCCTCTTCCGCGCCGCGCGGCAGCAGGCAGACGCCGCGGGCGGCGGAATCGTCCGCACCGTCGTCGAGCACGAGGAAATAGCTGCGCGCGGAGCCGCCGCCGATGCGCGGCGCATGGCCGGCACGCGCGAGCCCGTAGGCCACCGCGCCACGCGCAACGGCCACGTCGGGATGCGCGTTGTGCAGCACGTCGAGCGGCGCGCCGCGCCACGCACCGAGCGTCTGCGCAAGCCGGCCGGCGAGCGCGCCCGCGCGGAACACGCCGCCGTTGAGCAATAGCGTGTCCGGCAGCGGGCCTTCCGCATGACGATTCAGGAACGCGGCGACGTGGCGCGTGACGGCCGCGTCGCTCGCATACGGCAAGCCGAATTCGACGATCGCCGCGCGCGCCCGGCGCGGCAGTTCGCCGGCCTCGACCTGCGGAAAGAACCCGTCGACGACGATCTGCTCGACTTCCTGCCGCGTCAGCTCGGCCGAGCGCGCGCCGCCGACGAGCTTGCTGCCCGCGCCGAGCAGCGTGACGGTGACGGACGCCGGCGCGTCGTCGCCGAGCAGCCGCTCCTTCGCCGCGCGGCAGCGCTCGACGAGCTGCGACAGGCTCGCGGCCGACAGCCGCGTACCGGGCTCGGTCAGCCGTGACTCGACCAGGCGCGCGAGCGCGAGGTCCATGTTGTCGCCGCCGAGCATCAGGTGGTTGCCGACGCCGACGCGCGTGAAGGTCGGCTCGCCATCGTCGCCCGGCGCGACGTCGACGAGCGTGAGGTCGGTCGTGCCGCCGCCGACGTCGCAGATCAGCACGCGCCGCGCCGCGGCGAACGTCTCGCGCAACGTGTCGCGCTGGCCGTACAGCCAGTCGTAGAACGCGGCTTGCGGCTCTTCCAGCAACCGCAGCGCCGGCAGCTTCGCGCGCCGTGCGGCCTCGACGGTCAACGCGCGCGCGCCGTCGTCGAACGACGCGGGCACCGTCAGGATCACGTCCTGCTGCGCGAGCGGCGCGTCGGGAAAATGCGCGTCCCACGCGTCGCGCACATGCGCGAGATAGCTCGCGCTCGCCTCGACCGGCGACACCTTGTCGACGCCGTCGGCCGCGCCCCACGGCAGGATCGCCGCGAGCCGATCGACCGACGCGTGCGACAGCCAGCTCTTCGCGCTCGACACGAGCCGGCCCGGCACCTGCGCGCCCAGCGTGCGCGCGTAGCGGCCGATCACGGCCGGCGGCGCGCCGACCGCGCCCGCCTTCGTGTCGGCCTTCGGCTCGGCCGCCCACGGCAGCCGCAGCGCGTCCGGCGGCAGCTCGCCCGCCGCCGGGTGATAACGCACCGACGGCAGCAGCGGCTGCGCGGCCACCGCGCCGGGCCCGACGAGTTGCTCGACGTCGAACACGCGGATCGCGTCGGAACCGGCCTCGACGTACGCGACGACCGTATTGCTCGTGCCGAGGTCGATGCCGACCGTATAACGCTTCATCGCGCTCAGGCGGCGCCGCGCACGTCGAACTCGACCTTCCAGCGCTCGTTCGTGCCGCTCGGGATCGCCTCGAGTTCGAGCGTGCCGGCTTCGGTCACGCGCGCGTGCAGCTTCACCGGCACGACTTCGCCGACGGTGCGCCCTTCGGCGGGCAGCGTCGCCTGGATTTCCTCCAGCTCCTGCAGCTCTTCCGGCGACCAGTAGTCGAGCAGCGTGCCGACCTGATCCTGGCGGCGCACCGACGAGCCGAAGAAGCGGAACTGCACCGGTTCGCCGACGACGAGGCCGAACTCCTGCGGCGGCAGCGCCGCGTCCGAGCCTTCCTCCATCCCGAACGGCGCGACGCACAGCGCCTGCACCGGCGGCTCGAGCCCCGGCACCGCGGGCATCGCCGATTCGATCGCGACGTAGTACGCACGCGCCGTGCCGCCGCGAATGCGCACGCCACGGCCGCGCTTCACGTAGCCGTAGTACGCCGCGCCGCGCGCGACCGCGAGATCGAGATCGGCGCCTTCGAGCAGGCGCGCGGGCGGCGCGCCTTCGGCGGCGAGCCAGCCGTTGAGCGTGTCGAGCACGCGCTGCGTGAGCAGCGTCGACTTGAACACGCCGCCGTTGAACAGCACGGCGGTCGGATGCAGGAACGTCGCGCCCTGCGGCAGCGTGCGCTGCACGCCTTCGAGCGTGTCGAGCGCCGCGACCTGGCGGCCGAGGAACGCCGCGAGATGGCGCGTGATGCCGGCGTCCTGCGCATACGGCAGGCCGAGCTGCGTCAGGCCGACACGCGCGCGGCTCACCGGCCGCGCGGCGGCATCGACTTGCGGGAAGAAGCCTTCGAGGATCGTCTGCGTGAGTTCCGCGCGCGTCAGTTCCGTGCGGATCGAGCCGCCGATCAGCTTCGAGCCGCGGCTCGGCACGACGAGCGGCACCGCATCGGTGGTCGGGTCGGACAGCAGCGTTTCCTTGGCCGAGCGGCACGCGTAGGTCAGCGCGCGCAGTTGCCACGGATCGGCCTGCGTGCCCTGCTGCGCGAGCTTGCGTGCGACCACGTGCGCGAGGGCGAGGTCCATGTTGTCGCCGCCGAGCAGGATGTGCTCGCCGACGGCCACGCGATGCAGTTCGAGATTGCCGTCGCGCTCGACCACCGCGATCAGCGACAGGTCGGTCGTGCCGCCGCCGACGTCGACGCACAGGATCAGGTCGCCGACCTGCACCTGCTTGCGCCAGCCGCCCTCGCTCTTCTGGATCCAGCTGTACAGCGCCGCTTGCGGCTCTTCCAGCAGCGTCATCCGCGAATAACCGGCGGCACGCGCGGCTTCCGCCGTCAGTTCGCGCGCGGCCGGATCGAACGACGCGGGGATCGTGACCGTCACGTCCTGGTCGGCGAACGGCGCGTCGGGATGCGCGTGGTCCCACGCTTCGCGCAGGTGCGTCAGGTAGCGGATCGAGCTTTCCAGCGGCGACACACGGGCCACTTCCGGCGGTGCATCGCTCGGCAGGATCGCCGCGCGGCGGTCGACGCCCGGATGGCACAGCCAGCTCTTCGCGCTCGACACGAGGCGGATCGGCGTGCCGGCGCCGCGCGTGCGCGCCATCTCGCCGACCGCGAAAGCGCGCGAGGCCGTCCACGGCAGCGTCAGGTCGCCCTGGGTCAGCTCGCTTTCATGCGGCAGGTAGAGGAACGACGGCAGCAGGTTGCGCGATTCCAGCGCGCCGGGCGCGGTGAGCTGCGCGATCGGCAGCACCTGCTGCACGATCTTTTCGCCATCGCTCGTGCTGCTGTCGACGTACGACAGCGCGCAATGGGTCGTCCCGAGGTCGATACCGATCGAATAGCGCGGATCGCTCACAGTTCCACCTCCGCCGGTGCGATCACCGATGCGTCGTGGCTGCCCGTCAGCTTCGGCAGGCGCACGTCGGACACGCGCCAGCCGCGATGGCTGACGGTGCCGGTAAACGGCGCGGAGCCGACCACGTTGCCCGTCACGCGCACGGCGGTCGCGTCGAAGCCGGCCGGCAGCGTCACGCGGCTGCCTTCGGCTTCGTCGCGCACCGGCACGATCGTGAAGTGTTCGCGCAGCGCGGCGCGGCAGCCGTCGTGCACGAGGCGCGCGGCGGCGCCGATGTCGGCGTCCGCATAGCCGGCGATGTCTTCCTCGACGAAATCGATGAAGCGCGCATCGCGTTGCAGCAGGCCGAGCAGTTGCAGGGCGGCCTGCGGGCTCGCTTCGCGCAGCTCGGGCGCCGGCGCCTTCACCGGCGCGGGGGCGACCGGCGCGGCAGCCGGCGCGGGGGTCGGGGCCGGCGCGACCGGGGCCGGCGCGCCATCGCGCACGCGCAGCACTTCGGCCGCGAACTCGCGATTGCCGAGCACGGAGAAGAACGTGCCGACGGCCAGCGACAGCCGGCCGAAGAAGGACAGGTTGGATTCGGGCATGGGGTCTGGACTCCTGTGGGCTCGCAGCACGGCGAGCGTTTCTTGCCTGGGCGCCCGGCGGCGGCGTGCGGCATGCGCACCGGCGCCGCCCGGCGCGTGATTCGAACGCACCCTCGCGGGTGCGGAAAACCCGTATTTTGCCCTGTGGCGGACGAACCGGGCAGAAGTCGGGGGACAGAACACGGCGGCGCGGCGGTTTCGGCCGCGCCGGATCGCGCGTCAGATGCGATCGAGCGCGATGCTGCGACGCGTCAGCGCGACTTGCGCAGCCGCGCCGCCTTCGCTTCGAAATCGCGCGACAGCATGCCGAGCGTGACTTCGCCGAAGCGCGCGAGCAGCGACGCTTCGGCTTCCTTCAGCGTCGCCGACAGGTGCGCGTTGACGGCCTGTTCGACCAGGCATTCGGGTGCATCCTCGGGCACCAGGTCGGAAAACAGCGGCGGCTCGCCCACCGCGCGATAGACATCGAGCAGCGTGATGTCGTCGAGCGCGACGCTCAGCGCCCAGCCGCCGCCGTGCCCCTTCTCCGACTGCACGTAGCCGCAGTCGCGCAACCCGCCGAGCAGGCGCCGCACGACGACCGGGTTCGTGCACAGCATCGTCGCGATCGTCTCCGACGTCAGCGGGCCGTCGGCCTGGTCCATGTGGATCAGCGCATGCAGCATGCGCGACAAACGGCTGTCGGTTCTCACGGGCGAGGCTCCCCTTCTCTCGAAACTTTTGAAGTTGCATGAATGATACCATCGCCCTATCATGCAACTTCTCGTGTTTCATGAGTTGGCCGCCAGCGGAGCACGTGGATCATTCACGCAGGTCCAGAAAGGAGTTGATGCATGCATTCCCATCATGAAGTGATCGTGATCGGCGGCAGCTTCGCCGGGCTGTCGGCCGCGATGCAACTGGCGCGGGCACGCCGCCGCGTGCTCGTGATCGACGCCGGCCGGCCGCGCAACCGTTTTGCCGAACACGCGCACGGCTTCTTCGGGCAGGACGGCAAGCCGCCCGCGCGGATCGTCGCCGAAGCCGCCGCGCAACTCGCCGCGTATCCGACCGTGCAGCGCATCGACGGCGAGGCACGCACGGCCGAGCGCGACGCGGACGGGCGCTTTCACGTGACGCTGGCCGACGGCAGCCGCGCAAGCGCCGACCGGCTGATTCTCGCGACCGGCATCCGCGACGCGTTGCCCGCGCTGCCGGGACTGGCCGAACGCTGGGGCATCGGCGTGCTGCATTGCCCGTACTGCCACGGGTACGAAGTCAGCGGCCAGCGGCTCGGCGTGCTCGCCACGCATCCGCTGTCGGTCCATCAGGCGATCCTGATTCCGGACTGGGGCCCGACGACGTGGTTCACGCAGGGCGTGGTCGAAGCGAACGACGAAGAAGCCGCGTTGCTCGCCGCGCGCGGCGTGCGCATCGAGCGCTCGCCGGTCGTCGAGATCCTCGGCGATGCGCCGCGTATCGACGCGCTGCGGCTCGCCGACGGTCAGCTCGTGTCGATCGACGCACTGTTCATCGGCGCGCGCACCGACATGGCGAGCGACCTCGCGCAGCAACTCGGCTGCGCGTTCGACGACGGGCCGCTCGGCACCGCGATTCGCGTCGACACGTGGAAGCGGACGAGCGTCGCCGGCGTGTATGCGGCCGGCGACGCGTCGAGCCTGATGACCAACGCGACATTCGCATCGGCATCGGGTGTGGCGGCCGGCGTGGGCGCGCACCGGTCGCTGGTTTTCGGGCTGGACGCGTAGGTGGATGGGCAGCCGGGCGTCACGCCGCGCGCGGCGCGGCGTCCACCGCCGGCTGCGCGTTCCCCTCGGCGCTGCACGCTTCCAGCGAAATCCGCCGCGTCTCGCGCCCGTTGAGCCACCACAGGCCGGCCGCGAGCGGCCCCGGCAGCGCAAGCACCAGCAGCACGACCAGCGCGGCCGACGGCGAGCCCGACATTGCGTAAACATTCGTCAGCATCAGCGGCGCGATCACCGCACCGAGCCGGCCGATCGCGACCGACACGCCGAGCCCCGTCGCGCGAATCCGCGTCGGCAGGATTTCGGACGACACCACATAGCCCGAGATGTACGCCCACGTGACGCCGAACTGGATCAGGCAGTAGCCGAACACCATGCCGCGCAATGCGTGCATCGCATAGATGAAGACGATCGCCGCGACGGTGAACGTATAGCTCGCGAACAACGACGCGCGGCGCCCCCAGGCCTCGACCAGGAACGCCGCGACGATGCCGCCCGCGAGCGCCGCGGCGTTGCCGATCATGTAGTAGATCGGCATGTCCGTCGACGCCACCTTCAGGTACGGCAGCAGCACGAGCGCCATCAGCGACAGCACGCCGTACACGACGGCCGCCTGCGAGAAGTTCAGCGCGCCGGCCAGCGCGCAGCGCGCGCGATACGCGCCGAACAGTTCGCCTACGTTGCGCCAGAACGCGGGCGCCTGGTGCGCGAAGCGGGTCGGCGTGTAGCGCTTCGTCAATGGCGCGCGGTCGGCCTGCGCGCGCGGCTCGCGCGCCACGCTCGCGACGATCTGCTCGACGATCGCTTCGGCTTCCGCCACGCGCCCCTGCTGGATCAGCCAGCGCGGCGATTCCGGAATCACGCGGCGGATCCAGAAGAACACCAGCGCCATCGTCGTGCCGAGGCCGAAGCCCACGCGCCATGCCCACTCGGGCGGCAACTGGTTCAGCACCAGATACGACACGGCCGCCGACAGCAGCGCGCCGACCGGAAAACCCGACAGGATCAGCGCGTCGGTCCGGCCGCGATGGCGCGTCGGAATGAATTCGCCCATCGTCGCGGTCACCGCCGAATATTCGCCGCCGACGGCCAGCGCCGTCATCGCGCGGAAGAACAGGAACGATTCGTAGTTCCACGACAGCACGGTCGCGACGCTGAAGCACGCGTACCAGAGCAGCGTCGCGAGGAACAGGCGCTTGCGGCCATAGCGGTCGGCGAGATAGCCGAACGCGATCGCGCCCACCAGCATCCCGAACACCCAGATGCTGACCGCGAGCGAGCCCTGCGCGGCGCTCAGGTGCCAGTGCGACTTCAGCACGCCGAACACGCTGCCGATGATGTTGGTTTCGAACGAATCGAGCGCCCAGCCGACGCCGAGCGCGACCAGCATCAGCGTGTGGAAGCGGGTCCACGGCAGGTTGTCGAGACGCGTGAGCGCGTCCGTTTCGATCGGATGAGACGGTTGCATGATGAGGGCTCCTCGTCAGTGAAGCGCCCGCTCGGGCTGCTCCGGGCTGAAGTCGAAATGCGGGAAGCGCGCGCGGGTGCCGATGAAGTTGCGCCCACGTGCGCCGTCGAATGCGTGATCCACGATGCGCGCCCATTCGGGCGCGTCGATCCCGTACGCGGCCGGGTGGCTCGCGACGCCGAGCGCGTCGAGCAATGCGACGAGCTGCGCGGGGGCGGACGCCGTATCGCCGAAGATCTCGCGCAGCGCGGCGTCGCACGCGGCGTCGACGCCGAGCGCCGCCTGCATCACGGCCGGCAGGCAGAACGAGCACGCGATGCCGTGCGCGACGCCGCGCGTCAGCGTGATCGCATAGGAAATGCTGTGCGCGAGCGCGGTGTGCGTATTCGAGAACGCGAGCCCCGCGCGCAGCGCGCCGAGCGCCATGTCGCTGCGCGCGTCGAGATCGTCGGGGTGCGCATTCACGCGCTCGAGGCCGTGCATCAGTTCGCGTGCCGCCTGCACGGCAAGGCCGCGCGTGACGGGGTTCGCATGGACGTTCCAGATGCTTTCGAGCGCGTGCGACAACGCGTCGAGACCGCTGGCGAGCGTCGGCTGCATCGGCAGGCCGACCATCAGGCGCGGATCGACGATCACCGTTTCCGGAAAGAGATCGGGCCGCGACAGCGACAGCTTGCGCGCGTTGTGCGGATCCCAGACGGTCGCCCACCGCGTCACTTCGCTGCCGGTGCCGGCCGTGGTCGGGATCGCGACGATCGGCAGCGCAGGCCGCACCGGTGCGTCGCCCGTCGTGCCCGCGGCGCCGGACAGGATGCGCAGCACGCGATCGAAATCGCCGTGTTCGGCGGCGAGCACTTTCGCCGAATCGATCACCGAGCCGCCGCCGAGCGCGATCAGCACGTCCGGTTTGGCGGACAGCGCGGCGAGCCGCTCGCACGCGCGTCGCAGCATCGGCACCGACGGGTTCGCCTCGACGCAGTCGATCCGCGCGAGCGCCGGCCCGAGCTGCGCTTCGACACGGTCGGCCAGCCGCGCGAACACGGCATCGGGATACGTGACGATCGCATAGCTGCGTCCGCCGAGCGCATCGCTCAAATCCGTGAGCGCGTCGACGCCGAAGCGGATCCGCACGGGATTGTGGAAGTGCCAGTCGCTCATGCCGCCGCTCCCGCGCGACGCCGCGTATCGCACACTTGTCCGTTCACGACCCGATATTCTGCATGACGAACCAATACGAAAAACCGATCTTCCGCGCAATACATGCTCGCACCTGAATGGAATGGGGACGAGCATCAGGTTAGGCATCCGCGATGACGCGTTCATGATCGAAAATCCCGGTCATCGGCTATGGATCGACCGAATTTTTCGATCGATCGCCGCCGCATGCCGGTGCGTCGTTGCCCGCGGTCACGCGTCGAGCGGCCGGCACCGCGCGACCGCATCGAAAAACGACGCGACCAGCCGGCTGCCGCGCCGTTCGCTCAGGCAACACACGTGGATATGGGTTTCGACCGGGTCGCCGTCGATGCGCAGCGGCCGCAGCCGCTCGTCGGGCACGTATTCGGCCTTCGATACCGTGCCGACGCCGAGCCCGCGCGCGACGGCCTCGCGCAACGCCTCGCGGCTGCCGATGTCCATCGCGATGCGCGGCGTCAGGCCGGCCGCCGCCATCGCGTCTTCGAGCGCGCGGCGCGTCGTCGAGCCCGGTTCGCGCATCAGCAGCGGCTCGCCGGCCAGTTCGTGCAGCGTGATCGCGTCGCGCGTCGCGAAGCGGTGCGTCGAGCGCACGAACGCGATCACCGGAAAGCTCGCATAGCGCTGCGTGAAGTAGCGCGCGTCCTCGAACGCGCGGGCCACCACGCCGACGTCGCACACGTACTCGTCGAGATCGCGCAAGACGGTTTCCGAATTGCCGAGCGCGACCGACAGGTGCATGTGCGGATGCAGCTTGTGATACGCGTCGATCATCTCGGTGACGTGAAACGGGCCGACCGCGCCGATCTTCAGCGAGCCGCGCTGCAATGCGCCGCTGTCGCGCAGCAGCGCGGCGGCATCGCTCTCGTCGCTGCAGATGCGGCGCGCGATCGGCAGGAATTCGAGCCCGACCGCCGACAGCTCGACGCGCCGGCCGCGGCGGTGGAACAGCTCGACGCCGTGTTCGTGTTCGAGGGTCTGGATCTGCGACGTGATCGTCGTCTGGCTGGTGGACAGCGCGCGGGCGGCCGCGGTGAAACCGCCGTGCTGGACGACGGCAATGAAGCTGCGAAGCTGGGTCAGTGTCATGACGGGCGGTCGAATCGATCGGGAAATACGTGCCGAATGTCGGATGGCATCGAAAAATTCAATGTATCGGGCGAATGTGACAGGCGCGTTCCGGTCGAGCTTGTCGCCGCCCCTCGACGCCGCGTCGATGGCTTCGCCGCACGATGTGCGGTTTAATGCTCGACATCACCGGCATTAAGAGCCATGAAATGCTCGACCTCGACGACCTTCGACTCGTCCGCGCGATCGGCACGTCGCGCTCCCTGGCCGCTGCCGCCCGGCTGCTCGACCTCACGCCGCCCGCGGTCACGATTCGCCTGCAGCGGATGGAGGCACGGCTGAACGCAAGGCTCGCCGTGCGGCAGCCGAAAGGGATCGCGCTGACCGACGAAGGGCAGCGGCTGTACCAGGAAGCCGTCGGCATTCTCGAGCGCGTGGAAGCGCTGCCGGGCAGCCTCGCGGGCGACCACGGCGACGTGCAGGGCACGCTGCGCGTCGTCGCCCCGCTCGGCTTCGGCCGCAAATACGTCGCACGGATCGTGCGCGACCTGCAGCGCGCGCATCCGAAACTCGACATCTCGCTCCATCTGTCGGAAAGCCCGTTGACGAGCGCGGCGGGGGCCGACGTGGTCGTCCATGTCGGCAGCCTCAAGTCGTCGTCGTGGATCGGCTATCCGCTCGCCCCCAACGAGCGCTTCCTGTGCGCGAGCCCCGCGTACGCGCGCCGCCTCAAGGATCTGAAGCATCCGTCCGAGCTGACGCGCTACGACTGCCTGTGCCTGCGCGAGAACGACGAAGACATCCCGCGCTGGCGCTTCTCGCCCGGCAGCGGCGTCGACGGCGAATCGCGGCGGGCTACCGTCATCCGCGTCAGCGGCGCGCTGTCGTCCAACGACGGCACCGTCATCACCGAATGGGCGCTCGCCGGGCTCGGGATCGTCGAGCGCTCCGAGTGGGACGTCGCGCCGCTGCTGGCGAACGGCAAGCTCGTGCGGCTGCTGCCCGGCTGGAACCTGCCGGCCGCGCCGGTGACGGCGCTGTTGCCGTCGCGTACCGGCCGCTCCGCGCGGCAGCGGGTGTTTCTCGACGCCGCGCGGCGGTTTCTCGATCCGCCGCCGTGGCGCGGCAAGGCATGAGTGTTAAATGCGGCTTAATGGAAGATTAGCCGCGCATTAAACACGAGGCGGCCCAACCGCCCTACAGTGTCCGCATCGGCAACCACGCCATCGGACACCTCGTGAACCTTCATACGCTCAATACCCCGGCCGCCCTGATCGACGTCGGCCGCATGCAGCGCAACATCGCGCGCATGCAAACGCATCTGGACGCACTCGGCGTCCGGTTCCGGCCGCACGTCAAGACCACCAAATGCCGGCACGTCGTCGACGCGCAGATCGCGGCGGGCGCGCAAGGCATCACGGTGTCGACGCTCAGGGAAGCCGAGCAGTTCTTCGCGCACGGCATCCGCGACATCGTCTATGCGGTCGGCATGGTGCCCGCCAAACTCGCGCAGGCGCTCGCGCTGCGCCGGCAGGGCTGCGACCTGAAGATCGTCGCCGACAGCCTGCCGGCCGCGCAGGCGATCGCCGCCTTCGGGCGCGAGCACGGCGAACGGTTCGACGTATGGATCGAAGTCGACGTCGACGGCCACCGCTCGGGCATCCCGCCCGAAGCCGACCTGCTGATCGACGTCGGCCGCGCGCTGACCGGCGGCGGCATGCTGCTCGGCGGCGTGCTCGCTCATGCGGGCTCCAGCTATGAATACGACACGCCCGACGCGCTGGCCGCGATTGCCGAACAGGAGCGCAGCCGCACCGTGCGGGCCGCGGAGCGCCTGCGGGCCGCCGGGTTGCCGTGCCCGGTCGTGAGCATCGGCTCGACGCCCACCGCGCTGGCGGCGGAGCGGCTCGACGGCGTGACCGAAGTGCGCGCCGGCGTGTACGTGATGTTCGACCTCGTGATGCACAACATCGGCGTGTGCGAACAGTCCGACATCGCGCTGTCGGTGCTGACCACGGTCATCGGTCATCAGGAAAAGAAAGGCTGGGCGATCGTCGACGCGGGCTGGATGGCGATGAGCCGCGACCGCGGCACGCAGCGCCAGGCACGCGACTTCGGCTACGGGCAAATCTGCACCGAAGCCGGCGAAGTGCTCGACGACTACCTGATGAGCGCCGCCAACCAGGAACACGGGATCGTGTCGCGCGCGGGCACGCCGGATACGGACATCGCGCGGCGGTTTCCGATCGGCACGCGCCTGCGCATCCTGCCGAATCACGCGTGCGCGACCGGCGCGCAACATCCCGACTACCACGCGATCGGCGACGACGACGCCGCGCAGACGTGGCCACGCTTCTACGGGTGGTGAGCGAAGTCCGGCGCCCATGCCGCGCCATCCGCGCATTGACTATTTATCCAGTTCTGGACAAACTTTAAACACCCTCGATTCGTCTCGTGCCGGACAGGCACCCCCGACCATGCCGACCGACGCCCGCCTCCTTCTCCTCGACCGCGATGCCGTCGAGCCCGCCCTGCAAGCCGGGCAAGTGATGGCGGCCGTGCGCGAAGCCTTCGTGCTGCACAGTCAAAGGGCCGGACGCGTATTCCCGGTGGTGCGCGAGAAGCTGCATACCGGCGGCGTGTTCGGCATCAAGTCGGGCGACGTCGCCGGCCAGGATCTGCTCGGTTTCAAGGCGGCCGGGTTCTGGCCCGGCAACCGTACACGCGGCGGCGAGCCGCATCAGGCGACCGTCGCGTTGTTCGATCCGGCGACGGGCCGCCCGCTGTGCATCATGGACGGCAACGCGATCACCACCGCGCGGACCGGCGCCGCGGGCGGCCTCGGGCTGCAACAGCTCGCACGCCGCGACAGCACGCGGATCTGCGTGTTCGGCACGGGCGTGCAGGCGCGCGTGCAGCTCGACTACGCGCTCCGGCTGCTGCCGCAGCGGTGCACGGTGCAATACGTGAACGTCGGCGGCGAGCCGGACCCGGCGTTCGAATCGCACTTCGTCGAACGATGCACGATCGGCGTGGCGCGCGACCGGAACGATGCGGTCGCCCACAGCGACGTGGTGATCACGGCCACGCCCGGCGGCGGGCCGTTGTTCGACGCGGATGCGGTTCGGCCGGGCACCCACCTGACCTGCGTGGGCGCCGATACCGCGGGCAAGCGCGAACTACCGCCTGGCGTGCTGGAACGCGCGCGCATCGTCGTGGACGATCACGATCAGGCGCGCAGCATCGGCGAGTGCCAGTGGGCGCCGGATTTGCCGCGCACGGAAATCGGTGACATCCTCGCGGGTGCGGCATCGGTCGACCGTGCCGCGCACGAGATCACCGTCTTCGACATGACGGGCCTCGCGCTTCAGGACCTGACCGTCGCGCGCTTCCTGTATCGGCACGCCGTCGACAACGGCACCGGAACCGCCGTTCCGTGGCCCTGGTAACACGACTTCCCGCTTTCAACCGCCATGCGTCTCACCCAAGTTTCCGCCCTGTCGTTCGACCTCGACGACACCCTGTGGCCGTTCGGGCCGTCCGTCGTCCGGGCCGAAGCGACGCTTCGCGCATGGTTGCTCGAGCACGCGCCGAATACCGCGCGCGTGCTGCCGACGCAACAGGCGCTCAGCGCGCTCCGTGAGGAATACGAACGTTTGTATCCGGATCTCGCCAGCGACTATCGCGCGATGCGAATCGGCTCGATCCGGCTGGCGCTGGAACGCGCGAACGAAGATGCCTCGCTGACCGATCGGGCCTACGACGTCTTCTATGCGGCGCGCAATCGCGTCGAGTTCTATGAAGACGCGCTGCCGGCGCTGGCGTGGTTGAGCGCCCGCTTTCCGTTGATCGCGGTCACCAACGGCAACGCGGATCTCCGGCTGACCGGCGGCGGCGAATTCTTCCGCACGACGCTCAGCGCGCGCGTATTCGGCTTCGCCAAGCCGGAACCCGAAATCTTCCATGCGGCGGCGGACGCACTCGGCGTGCGGCCGGCCGAATTGCTGCATGTGGGCGACGACTTCCACCTCGACATCGTCGGCGCGTTGAATGCGGGGCTTCAGGCCGCGTGGGTCGTGCGCGAACCTCGGGCGGGCGGGGAACCGGCTCCGCCTCAGGCGGCGACACCGCATCTCACGTTGCGCGATCTGGCGATGCTGTGTCGTGCGCTCGGCGGACCCGACACGGTCTCGTGATCGCACGCGGACGCGGCGGGTCACGCCGATGCGGCGCATGACCCGGCACCCGTTTCACTGTCACGCCGCCTTCCGCGCCTCCGCGATCCGCTGCGGCGCCTTCGGCCGCGCATACAGCCGCTCCAGATACGCGCGCAGTTGCGGGAACGGTTCGATCAGGTGGCATTCGCTCGCCCAGTCGATCAGGTAAGCCGTCACGCAATCGGCCACCGTCAGCGAATCACCGACGATGAATTCGCGCCCTTCGAGATGCTTGTCGAGAATCGCGGCCATCGTCGTGAAATCCTCGCGCGCCAGTTCGATATCGGCCGGCGAGCGTTTCTCCGGCGGATAGATGAACGTATGGCGCGTGATCCGCCACAGCGGCTGCTCGAGCTCCGTCACCGCGAACATGACCCATCGATAGGCCTCCGCCCGCAGCGCCGGCTCGACCGGCAGCAGCGCCTTCTCCGGGTACTTGTCCGCGAGATACAGCACGATCGCGGCCGACTCGGGAATCACGAGGTCGCCGTCCACCAGCACCGGCACCTTGCCGGCCGGATTCAGGCGCAGGAATTCGGGCCGCTTGTGCTCGCCCTCGAGCAGGTTGACCGACACGAATTCGAAATCCGCATCCAGTTCCTTCAGCCCCCACAGCGCCCGCTGCGAGCGGGTGCCGGCAAATCCGTAAAGCTTCATCGCCCATCTCCATCCAGAATGTCGGGAAAATGTCTGCATCCGGACCACGCGCATCGCATCGGGCGACACGTCGCGTCCGGCCTCATGCGTCGCTCATGCGCCCGGAATCGCCAGCACCGGCATCACGTCGACCGACACGCCCGGGAACAGCGTGAAATGCGGATGACCTTCGAACAGCGCGGCGGCCGCCTCGTGCGATGCCGCCCGCACGACGCTGAAGCCGCTCAGCGCATTGGACGTGTCGCGGATGCCGCCGGCGTCGATGGTCTTGGTCTTGCCGAGCGGGCCGCCCAGCTCGACGATCGCGTCGCGATGGCGCTCGACCCACGCATGCCACGCGGCGATGCCGTCGCGCTCGCGCGTGCGCCGCTCGTCCTCCGGCAGCGCCATCCATGCCTTCATCGCCGGGCTGTCCCGGGTCCCGAGAAATACGGCGAGATACAACTGTTGTTGCGCACTCATGCCTTCTCCTCCGATGACGGACGCGGCGGGTTGCCGCGCCTCGACCTTGACAAGATAGGTTGATATCAACACAATTGCAACATGGCACGAAAAGAAAAGCTTCCCTTCGAAACGACGCTGATGGTGCGCGATTGCTGCCTGTGCCTGCACATGCAGCGCGCGGCGCGCAATCTGGCGCGCATCTTCGACGATGTGCTGCGCCCGCTCGACCTCACCAACGGCCAGTTTTCGCTGCTGATGTCGTTGAACCGGCCGCAACCGGCCCCGATGAAATCGGTTGCGTCGCTGCTCGCGATGGATCGCACCACGCTCACCGCGGCGCTCAAGCCGCTCGAGCGGCGCGGCCTCGTCACGATCGCGCAGGATCCGGACGACCGGCGCAGCCGCCTGCTCGAACTGACTCCGGCCGGGCACGACCTGCTGACCGAGGCGTTCCCGTTGTGGCAGCGCGCGCATGCCGAGATCGAGCGGCCGTTCGCGCCGGGCGAAGTCGACCAGTTGCGCGGCCAGTTGCGCACGCTGTCGATCGATCCGGGTTCGCGCGACTGAGGCGGCGCGCGGATCGCCCAGCGGCGGCGATCATGCGCACTTGCTGTCACGCGCTGTCAGCAGACATTGCCGGCGTCCGTCGCACCGCCCGATTCGATGGCAATATCGCTCGGCACGACAACCGATCCGGTATCCATAAGGAGACGAGCATGGGCAACAACGAGAAGGGCGCGATTTTCCGGTCGCTTCACCGCGCGGGCCAGCCGCTGGCGCTGTTCAACGTGTGGGACGCCGGCAGTGCGCGCGCGGTGGCCGACGCCGGCGCCGTCGCGCTGGCCACCGGCAGCTGGTCGGTCGCGGCAGCCAACGGTTTCGTCGACGGCGAGCAGATGCCGCGCGCGCTGATGATGGAGGTGCTGGAGCGGATCGTGCGTGCGACGGACTTGCCCGTCACCGTCGATCTCGAAAGCGGCTACGGCGAGCGGCCGGAAGATGTCGCCGAGACGATCGCGATGAGCATCCGGGCCGGCGCGATCGGCTGCAATCTCGAAGACAGTTTTCCGTCGACGGGCGAACTGCGTGACGTCGACGAAGCGGCGGCCCGTATCGCGGCGGCCCGGCAGGCGGCCGATCGCGCGGGCGTCGACTATTTCATCAACGCGCGCACCGACGTGTTCTTCAAGGCGGCAACCGAGACGCACGACGAACGATTGCTCGACGCGACGCTGGCGCGCGCCCGCGCGTACGCGGCGGCCGGCGCCGACGGCCTGTTCGTGCCCGGCCTGCGCTCGCCGGCGCTCATTCGCGCGCTGACGGCCGCGTCGCCGCTGCCGGTGAACGTGATGCGCGTCGCGGAAACGCCGACGCTCGCGGAACTCGCGGAGTACGGCGTGGCGCGCATCAGCCACGGGCCGTATCCGTATCTGCAGGCAATGAAGACGCTGGCGGCGCTGGTCAAGCAAGGCGGCTGACGGATTCGCGGGGCGGCGGGCGGCCGCCGCGCCGTCGCTGCCGGCCATCCCGATCGGCTTCGTTCACGCAGGCGTCGTGCTGCGCTACTTCTCGCCGATCACGACGATCGGTACGCCGCAAAGCGCGGCCGCGCAGGAGCTGCGCATGGAGTGCATGTTTCCGGCCGACGACGCGACCGACGCGCGCCACCGGCAATTGCTCGACGCGCACGCGCCGGTGCGCTGACCGACGTTCAGGATGCCTTGACGAAATCGATGAACGCGCGCAACGCCGGCGGCACGAGACGCCGCCCCGGGTAATACAGAAAGGGCCCCGAGAACGGCCGCCACCACGGTTCGAGCACCGGTTCGAGCGCACCGCTTTCGAAATGCGGGCGCACCCAGTCTTCGAACAGATACAGGATCCCCGTCCCGGCGATCGCCGCGTCGACCATCAGCTCCGTCGCCCCGCCGATCTGGACCAGCAGCGGCCCGGCGGCCGGCTCGACCCGCACGACCTCGCCGTCGCGCTCGTACTCCCACGGCGGCATCGCGCCGCTGGCGAAGCGTCCGCGCAGGCACCGATGGCCAAGCAGGTCGCGCGGATGCCGCGGCCGGCCGTGCCGGTCGAGATAGCCGGGCGCCGCCGCGGTCGCGAACCGCTGGATGCGCGGGCCGATCGGCACCGCGATCATGTCCTGTTCGAGCCGTTCGTCGTAGCGGATGCCCGCGTCGCAGCCGGCCGCCAGCACGTCGACGAAATTTTCGTCGGCGGTCACTTCCAGCCGGATGTCCGGATACGCCTCGAGAAAGCGCGGCACGATCGCCGGCAACACGAGCCGCGATGCGCTGACCGGCACGTTGAGCTTCAGCGTGCCGGCCGGTCGGCCCCTGAATTCGTCGATCCCATCGAGCGCCGCCGCCACTTCGGTCAGCGCGGGCGCGAGACGCGCGAGCAGGCGCTCGCCGGCTTCGGTGGGCACGACGCTACGCGTCGTGCGGTGCAGCAGCCGCACGCCGAGCCGCGCTTCCAGCCGGCGCACGGCCTCGCTCAGCCCCGACGCGCTGAGGCCCGTCACGCGTGCGGCATCGCGGAATCCCCTGGCGCGTGCCACGGCCATGAACGCGTTCAGATCGCCCAGATCGGTTTGCATTGTTCGCCTTTTCGTACAACCCGTGCGAATTATGCCGGCTTATCGCGCAGGCGACTCGTCCTTATGCTGAACGCATTCATCTCTTCGACAGGAGCAAGGTCATGCCCGATATTCGCCACACCGCCACCTTCAGGCTCGGCGATCGCCACGTCAGACGGATCGGCTACGGCGCGATGCAGCTCGCGGGCCCCGGTGTATTCGGCCCGCCGAAAGATCGCGAAGCCGCAGTGAACGTGTTGCGCGAAGCCGTCGAATCCGGCGTCGACCATCTCGACACCAGCGACTTCTACGGCCCGCACGTGACGAACCAGTTGATTCGCGACGCGTTGCATCCGTATCGCGACGATCTCGTGATCGTCACCAAGATCGGCGCGCGACGCGGCGACGACGCATCATGGCTGCCCGCGTTCACGCCCGACGAGCTCGAGCGGGCCGTGCACGACAACCTGCGCAACCTGGGGCTCGACGTGCTCGACGTCGTCAACCTGCGCATCATGTTCGATACGCACGGGCCGGCCGAAGGATCGATCGAGGCACCCCTGGCCACGCTCGCGGAGCTGCAGCGGCGCGGGCTCGTGCGGCACATCGGCCTGAGCAACGTCACGCCCGCGCAGGTCGCGCAAGGCCGGCGGATCTGCGACATCGTCTGCGTGCAGAACCACTACAACATCGCGCATCGCGGCGACGATGCGCTGATCGACACGCTGGCCCGTGACGGCATCGCGTACGTGCCGTACTTTCCGCTCGGCGGCTTCTCGCCGCTGCAGTCGTCGACGCTGTCCGGCGTCGCGGGTCGCCTCGGCGCGACGCCGATGCAGGTCGCGCTGGCGTGGCTGCTGCGCCGCGCGCCGAATCTCCTGCTGATTCCCGGCACGTCGTCGGTCGCGCATCTGCGCGAGAATCTCGCGGCCGCCGACCTCGATCTGCCGGCCGACGCGCTCGCGGCACTCGACCGCATCGCGGGCGCCGGCGCCGCCTGACGCGCGGACGATCGCCTGGCGGCCCGTACCACGCGGGCTGCGGGCCGCCGGGCCGGTCAGGACGCGACCACGCCGACCCGCTTCGGCACGCCGGTCACGATCGTCGCGACCGCCACCGCCAGCACGATCGCCGCGCCGACGAACACGCCTGCCGCGCCGTTCGCGTCGAACACGACGCCGCCGGCGGCCGCGCCCGTCGCGATCGCGAGCTGGATCGCCGCGACGATCAGCCCGCCCGCGCTCTCGGCCTCGTCGGGCACGGTGCGCGTGACCCACGTCGACCACGCGACCGGCACGCCGCCGAACGCCATCCCCCACAACGCGACCAGCACCGCGTCGATCATCGGCGCGCGGCCGAGCACGACGAGCGCGATGCCGAGCACGACCATCAGCGCGGGCATGCCGATCAGCATCGGCCGCAGCCGGTGTTCGAGCACGCGGCCCGCGAGCGACGTGCCGACGAAGTTCGCGATGCCGTAGCCGAGCAGGATCGCCGACAGCCCGTTCACGCCGACGCCCGCCACCTGTTCGAGGAACGGCCGCAGATACGTGAAGAACGCGAAATGGCCGGTGAACACGAGGATCGTCGCGAACATCCCGAGGCCGACGGTCGGCCGGCGCAGCACGTCGATCAGCGTGCGCAGCCGCGTCGTGCCGCTCGGCGGCATCGACGGGAGCGTGACGATCTGCGACACGAACGCGATGCCGCCGAGCACGGCCGCGATCAGGAACACGTTGCGCCAGCCGATCAGGTGACCGAAGTAGCTGCCCATCGGCGCGGACGCGATGGTCGCGACCGCCACGCCGCTGAAGATGATCGACAGCGCGCGCGGCACCATCGCCGTCGGCACGAGCCGCATCGCGGTGGCGGTCGCCATCGTCCAGAAGCCGCCGAGCGCGATGCCGAGCACGACGCGGCCGAACAGCAGCATGGCCAAATTCGGCGCGAACGCCACGGCGAGGTTCGATACGACGAGCAGCACCGAGAACACGAGCAGCACGCGCCGCCGGTCGATCGTGCGCGTGAGCGCGGAGATCAGCAGGCTCGTGACGAGCGCGACCGTGGCGGTGGCCGTGACGGCCTGTCCGGCCACGCCTTCGGTCACGCCGAGGCTGTCGGCCATCGGCGTCAGCAGGCTCGCCGGCAGGAATTCGGCCGTGACGAGCCCGAACACGCCGAGCGTCATCGCGAAGACCGCGCCCCAGGCCGGTTCGCGGGGGGCCGCCGTCGAGGCGGCCGAGGAGATTCCGGGATTCATGCGGGGTTCCGTGTCGGTTAGGGAAAGTACTGATAAAGGCGTATCGTAAGGAACAGCAGCAGGACGGTCTATGACATACAATCCGTTCTTGTTGATCGAACGTCCGTATCTCGATATGTCCGAGCCCCTTCTGCCCCCGATTCCCGAAGTGCACGACCTCGTCAGCGAGTTGCTGCTGGGGATGCGGCTGAGCGGCGTCCAGTACCGCCGCATCCAGGTCGCGCGGCCGTTCGGACTGAGTTTCGGCCACGGGACGGGCCGCGCGCAGTTCCATTTCATCGTGCGCGGGCCCGTGCTGCTGCGCGACGCGACGGGCGAGACGATGCGGCTCGAGGCCGGCGACGCGATCCTGTTGCCGCACGGCGGCATGCACGCACTGGTGTCCGATCCGGATGTGCCGTGCCGCGAGATCGACGGCTTCGAGGTCGCGAAGATCTGCGATACGGTCGCGTCGGTGGCGTCGGCCGGCGTGTCGCCCACGAGCTGCGCGACGAAGGAACCCGGCGCCGGCGATGCGCTGATCTTCAGCGCCTGCATGGAACTCGACCTCGGCGGCATGCAGCCGCTGGTCGGCACGATGCCCGCGTTCATGCACGTGGGCACGCTGCTCGCGCGCTACCCGGAAATCCGCCCGATGCTCGATGCGATGGAACGCGAGGCGTGCACGGCGCGCGCGGGCTTCGCGGGCATCCTCGCGCGGCTCGCGGACGTGGTCGCGGCGTTCATCGTGCGCGGCTGGGTCGAATGCGGATGCGGCGATGCGACCGGCTGGGTGCAGGCGCTGCGCGAGCCGAAGCTCGGCCGCGCGATCGTCGCGCTGCATCGCGACCCGGGCCGCAACTGGAGCGTCGCGGAGCTCGCGACCGAGGCAGGCGTGTCGCGCTCGGTGTTCGCCGAGCGCTTCCTCGCGGCCACCGGGATGACGCCCGTGCGCTACCTCACCGAGCTGCGGATGCGGCTCGCCGCGCAATGGATCGCCCGCGACCGCGAGACGATCGAAGCGGTCGCGTACCGGCTCGGCTACGGTTCGCTCGCGGCGTTCAGCCGTGCGTTCAAGCGCGTGGTCGGCAAGCCGCCGGGCGCCGTGCGCGCGGACGGCGACGTACCCGCCGAAGCGTAACGCGCGGCGCGCGGGGCCGGCGGCGGTGCCGGCCCGCAGGCCGTCACTTCAACGCGTCGAGCCGGTCGACCAGCGCCGTCGCGCACTGCACGGCGAGCGCCGCGCACTGCTCCACGTCGACGGGCGCGCCGGCCGCGACCGTACCCTGCACGATCCGGCCCAGCAATTCCTTCGAGAGTTCGGCGATCTCGTGATCCCGTTCCGTCATGATGTCCCTCCTGCGCGTCGGCGATTCCGGTGATTCGCCCGTCCGGAGCGAATGCCGTGCCCGCGCCGCTCAACGCTGCTTCGCCCGCACGACGATCTGCGTCTGCGTGTCGCGCTCGATGCGCTCGAGCGACGCGCGCAGCGCCGCGAATTCGTCCGGCGTGCAGACCTGCCGCCCGAAATCCGCGTTCATCCGCCGCGTGACCTGCACGACGCGCGCGGCCGCATCGAACACGTAATGCGACGTGAAATCGACGAAGCGGTCGTGCACGGCCGTATCGGCCGGCAGGTCGGTCACGACCACGCCCGCCGGCAACGCGATCTGGCCGGTCTCGTCGAACGCGCCGCCGATGCAGCCCCACGGCTGCGTGCGCACCGGCTCGGCCAGCCAGGTCTCGACCTGGGTCGCGATACCGCCCGTGACGCTCGACAGCGCGGGCAACGCGGTCGTGCCGTCCGGCCAGACGAAATGATCGAGCGTGCCGATGACGGTCACGTCGAACGGCCCGTCCGTCACGCGCCGGTCGCTGGTCGACAGTTGCGCGCGGCCGCGCAGGCCGCTTTGCCGCAGGCGCTCGGTCGCGAGCTGCGCGATGCGCTCGCGCGACGCGCGGCGAAACAGGTTGCGTTCGAGTTCGGCGGTCCAGCCGTCGTCCTCGACATAGGCCTGAACACGTGCGGCGCCCGGCTGCGCGGCATCGATCGAGATCCGCGCGGTGCGGGCGCGCGGCTGCGTGGCCGGCGTGCGCGACAGCACGCCCGTATCGACCAGCAGCGCCGGGCGATCCATCACGATCGGCGGCAGGTAGCCGAACGCGATGCCGGCCGTCGTCGTATCCGCGTAGAGCGCGAGATCGGGCAGCCACGTGATCGCGTGATTGATCGCGCCGGCGCCGTAGCCGGGCACCGACGGCAGCGTGTACACGGCGCCGAGATTGATCAGCACCGGTTCGCTGCGAATGCCGACCGCCGCGAGCAACGCGCCGAACAGCGCGACATGATCCTTGCAGTCGCCGTAGCGGTTGCGCAGGATGTCGGTCACGCGATGCGGCGCGGCGGCCGTCTCGCCGAGAAACAACCCGACGTAGCGCACGTTCGCCTGCACCCAGTCGTACAGGATGCGCGCCTTGTCGCGCGGATCGGCGGCATTCGCCGTGAGCGCACGCGCCAGCTGCACGACGGCCGCATCGTTCGCGCTCGGGTCGACGGCCGCGTTGCGGTAGCGCGCGGCGAACGCCGCGTAGTCGGGCAGCGTCGACACGACGAGCCGGTCGCCGTAGGTCGGATAGCCGACCGAGCCGCTCTCGATGCGATCGTACGCGCCGTGCCGGTAGTCGAATTCGTAGCGCGTGCGGCCGTTCGCCGTGACGGGCGGCAGCGCGACGTAGCCGCGTGCATCCGCATACAGCGGCATGTCGGCCGGCACGTCGAAGATCAGCCGCTGACTGTCGACCGGCTCGCGCGACGGCTCGACGGTGTAGCCGAAGTAGCCGCGATTGACCGGCTTCGTGCGGGTCTTGCGGAACGCGACGCGGGTGCTCGACCCGGCTTCGACGCCGGGGAACACGACGGTGCGCAGCAGCCCGTCCTGGAACGTCGGTGCGCCGGCCGAGCGCGGCTCCTGCACGTCGCGGATGCCGTCCGCGCCGACCGGATGCGCGACGCCGTCGCGGTCGATCGTCTCGGCCGCGAGCAGCTCGACCTTCTCGAGATTCTTGTCGTACCACACGTAGCGCTGCGCAACGGCATCGATGCCGTTCGCGTCGTTCGCGCGCAGCGTCGAATCGTCGTGCTCGTCGAGCGAGCCGTCGTGCTGGATCACGAATTCGTGGACGTCGCTGACGAGCGTGACGGGCGCCATATCGGCCGCGTCGCGGGCGTCCCGCGTGTCGTGTGAGTCGCGCGTATCGGCCACGGCCGTACCCGCGCCGAGCGCAACGGCGCACGCGAACAGGCAGCCGGTCCATCGGAAAGGAAAACGCACCACGTCGAAGCTCTCCGCGCGTTCGTTGCAGGACGTCAGCGCCGCGCGCCGGAGCGGGAGCCGTACCGCATGACGCGCGCATGACAGGCCGCTCGCGCGCACCCGCACGCGTGGCCGTCGTGCGGCCCAGTGTGGGCGACGGGCTGGCGAGCGTCAAGCCGCGGCCAGCGGGAAGGACACCTCATGTCGATCGGCGACGCTTTCGAAACCGGTGACCGCGTAATGGCGTTCGCGTGGCTGCGCGTGATCCTGTCAGGCACGCTGCCGACGGTGCTGCATCTCGAACGGCGGCATCCGAAACCGATCGACGCCGAGCGGCCATGCGCGCCGCGCATTCCCTCTCGCTCACTGTGAGGTGAGGCGAACCGCCCGCACGCCGGCCCGACCCGCAACAGCGGATCGGCGTCCTGGCGTCGCTTTCAGCGCGTAAGCGGCGGCAACGCCGGCTGCCTCACCGCCGGTGCGCCCGCTCCACTCGAGTCCCCCCACCCACCGACCTCAGCCCCTCGTCTCTCCGTCCGTCGTCACCCGTCCTTTCGCCCGAACGCAAGCCGCACCGGTGTCCCGGTCGTGCGTTGTTCCCCGCAATTCGACTTTTGTGCGCGCGCAACAATGGCGATGCCTCGCGCCAGGCGCCCCGGCGGGCCACCCGATACCCGCATGGCGCATGGCGCGACGGTCTTTAAAACCACATCTCACGAGGACATACCATGCAACTCCAATCCCATCCGGCGTGCCGGCCGTTTTACGAAGCCGGCGAACTCTCGCAACTGACGGCCTTCTACGAAGAAGGCCGTAACGTCATGTGGATGATGCTGCGATCGGAGCCGCGGCCGTGTTTCAACCAGCAACTCGTCACCGACATCATCCATCTCGCGCGCGTCGCACGCGACTCGGGCCTCACGTTCGACTTCTGGGTGACGGGCTCGCTCGTCCCCGAGCTGTTCAACGTCGGCGGCGACCTGAGTTTCTTCGTCGACGCGATCCGCAGCGGCCGGCGCGACCAGCTGATGGCCTATGCGCGCTCGTGCATCGACGGCGTGTACGAGATCTACACGGGCTTCGGCACCGGCGCGATCTCGATCGCGATGGTCGAGGGCAGCGCGCTCGGCGGCGGCTTCGAGGCCGCGCTCGCGCATCACTACGTGCTCGCGCAGAAGGGCGTGAAACTCGGGTTCCCCGAGATCGCGTTCAACCTGTTCCCGGGCATGGGCGGCTATTCGCTGGTCGCGCGCAAGGCGAACCGCGGCCTCGCGGAATCGCTGATCGCGACCGGCGAAGCGCATGCGGCAGAGTGGTACGAAGACTGCGGGCTGATCGACGAGACGTTCGACGCCGGTGACGCGTATCTCGCGACGCGCACCTTCATCGACGTGACGAAGCCCAAGCTGAACGGCATCCGTGCGATGCTGCGCGCCCGCGAACGCGTGTTCCAGCTGTCGCGCTCGGAGCTGATGGACATCACGGAAGCGTGGGTCCATGCGGCGTTCACGATCGAGCCGAAGGACCTCGCGTACATGGAACGCCTGGTGATGCTGCAGAACCGGCGCGTGTCGAAGCTGCGCACGGTGTAATGCGACGGGCGCCGCCGACGGCCGGCGGCGCCTTGTCCGGAACGACGCTCAGGCGATCAGCCTGAGCTTTCTCGTCTCCGCGAGCCACGCCTCGAACGCCTGCGCCGGCATCGGCCGCGCGTAGTAGTAGCCCTGCGCGTGATCGACGTCGAGCTGCTTGAGGAATTCGGCTTCCGCATGCGTTTCGACGCCTTCGGCGACCACCGCGAAATTCAGCGCCTTCGCGAGCGACACGACCGAGCGCACCAGCGCCTGCGAGCGCGGATTGCGGTCGATCGCCGTGATGAAGGTGCGGTCGAGCTTGATCGCGTCGAGCGGCAGCCGCGACAACTGCGACAGCGACGAATAGCCGGTGCCGAAATCGTCGAGATGGATCTCCGCGCCGAGCTGGCGGAACTGCCGCATCAGCCCGATGGCCGCGTCCTCGTCCTCGATGAAGCAGCTCTCGGTCAGCTCGATGTCGAGCAGGCCGGGCTTGAGCCCCGCGCCGTCGAGAATCGACGCGAACTGATGCACGATGTTCATGTCCTGCAACTGCCGCGCGGACACGTTCACCGCGATCCGGATGCCGAGCCCCTTCGCCTTCCACGCGGCGGCCTGCGCGGCTGCCGTGCGCATCACCCAGCGTCCGAGCGGCGCGATCAGCCCCGACTCTTCCGCGAAACGGATGAACTCGACCGGCGCGACGAGCCCGCGATCGGGCGACTGCCAGCGGATCAGCGCCTCGACGCCGTGCACGTCGCCCGTCGCGATATCGACGACCGGCTGGTAATGCAGCACGAACTGCTCTTCCTCGAGCGCCTTGCGCAGGTTCGTGTCGAGCCACATGTACTTCGCGACCTTCTGGTTCATCTCCAGCGAGAACACGCGATACGTATGCTTGCCCTCTTCCTTCGCGACGTACATCGCGGTATCGGCGCTGCGGATCAGCGTCTCGAGCGAATCGCCGTGCTGCGGATGCATCGCGATGCCGATCGAGCAGCTCGTGTAGACCTCCATCAGCCCGAGATGGATCGGCGTGCGCAGCCGCTCGAGGATGATCTGCGCGGTCGCTTCGAGCAGCGGGCGCGTGCCCTGTTCGAACAGCACGAGGAATTCGTCGCCGCCGAGCCGCGCGAGCGTCGCGCCGGACGGCAGGCAGCCGCTGATGATCGCCGACACGTCCTGCAGCAGGCGGTCGCCGGTGATGTGCCCGTAGTGATCGTTGACGCGCTTGAAGTTGTCGAGATCGAGGAACAGGATGCCGACCTGCCCGCGCGTCTGCTCGCTCTCCGCGGCGATCGCCGCGTGGATGCGCTCGCTGATCGCATGGCGGTTCGGCAGCCCGGTGAGCACGTCGGTGTTCGCGAGCTCGGTGAGCCGCTGCTGCGCGTTGCGCTCCTCGGTGATGTCGATGCCCGAGCAGATCAGGTACTGCTCGTCGACGCCGCTGCCGCTCTGCACGAACTTGTTGCGGAACTGGAACAGGCGCGGCCCGTTGACCGTGTTGATGTAGCGCTCGACCGCGAACGACTGGTTGCTCGCGAAGAAGCCCGTGATGTTGCTGCGCGACTGCGCGCCTTGCTCGGGGCTCATGAACAGCTCGAACGCGCTGCGGCCGATCACGTCGACCTCGCGCTTGCCCGTCACTTCCTCGCACAGGCGGTTGAAGCGCTGCACCATCCCGTTGCGGTCGAGGATCACGACGAGCGAATTCACTTCGGACACGACCTGCTCGGCGAACGCGAGCCCGTGCGACAGGTCGCCGGCGACGGATTCGGTATCGGAATAGGCGGACGCCGTGCCGGCCCAGTCGACCGTATTGACCTTCCTGCCGACGAGATGGAGGCTGACCGGGTTGCCGAACAGCACGATGTCGAGCACGAGGTGCGACGTGACGCCGGTCAGCGCGCGGATGCGCGCGGCCTGCTCGACCGTCAGCGCGATCGCGACGTTGGTCAGGCCGCGGACCGCGGCCAGTTCGAGCGCGTTGCTGTCGCTGCCGAGACGCCAGCAGGGGCTGCGCGTACCGACGTGCGCCTCGAGCACCGCGCTATCGTTTTCGTCATCCATGGACACGCCCCGATCCAGAAAAAACGCACAGTGTAGTCGGAGGCGAGTGGGCCGACCGCCTTCCCGGGCCGCGCCGTGCGCGTGCCCGGCAGGGCAGCCGTGATTGCCGTGACAGCGGGCCTCGTCCCGTCCTTGTTTCCAGCTAATGCGACCGGCGTTCGCGCATGACGCGCAGGTTCTGCCTTACGAATGATGAGAGCCATCTTATCAAATGACGATGAGGATTGGCACTCACATTTAGAGCAGAGTGTCAAGGAATCGGGACTCGATTGGCAAGCCGGATTTTTCATGATTGGCAGCATGCGACGGAGCGGATGACACGCGGCGAATCGGGGCCGGCGAGACGGCCCGGAAGCCCCGTCTGGCGGGCATTTGCGGCCGATTCATGGATAAGGGGACGGATCTTCGGGGCGGCCGTCGCGGCAGGGTCGAATCACATGCCGCCATCCGGTTTTCCGCCATTTTTGATTCCGTTCGCGCGTGAATGCGCGGCTTTATTCCACAGTTCGTTGCAATAGTCTCCCCGCGCCCGGCGCGGGACGTCCGCGCCAGGCGCCGGGTACGCGGCTCAGCCGGCCGCGCCGTAACCGCCGCCGCCCGGCGTTTCGACGACGAACACGTCGCCCGGCGCCATCTGCGCGCGGCCGATGTGATCGAGCACCTCGACCGTGCCGTCCGCCCGCTCGATCGTGTTGCGGCCGAGCGCGCCGGCTTCGCCGCCCGCCGCGCCGAACGGCGCGTGGATCCGGTTGTTCGACAGGATCGACGCGGTCATCGTCTCCAGGAAGCGGATCCGTCGCACCGCGCCGTCGCCGCCGCGCCAGCGCCCGCCACCGCCCGAGCCGGCGCGGATCCGGTGCGAATCGAGCCGCACCGGGTAGCGCCATTCGAGCACCTCCGGATCGGTGAGCCGCGAGTTCGTCATGTGCGTCTGCACCGCGCCGACGCCCGCGAAGCCGTTGCCCGCGCCGCTGCCGCCGGCGATCGTCTCGTAGTACTGGTACTGATGGTTACCGAATGTGAAGTTGTTCATCGTTCCCTGGCTCGACGCGACGCAGCCGAGCGCGCCATACAGCGCGTTGGTGATCGCCGACGACGTCTCGACGTTGCCCGACACGACGGCCGCCGGATACTCGGGATTGAGCATCGAGCGGGCCGGCACGATCACGGTCAGCGGCTTCAGGCAGCCGGCGTTCAGCGGAATGTCGTCGCCGACCAGCGTGCGGAACACGTACAGCACCGCGGCCATGCAGACGGCCTTCGGCGCGTTGAAATTGTTGCCGAGCTGCGCGGACGTGCCGGTGAAATCGATCTCCGCACGCCGCGCCGCGCGATCGACGCGGATCGCGACGCGAATCTCCGCGCCGTTGTCGAGCGGATAGCGGTACGCGCCGTCCTGCAGCGCGCCGATCACGCGCCGCACCGCTTCTTCCGCGTTGTCCTGCACGTGCCCCATGAACGCGAGCACGACGTCGCGGCCGAACTGCGCGACCATCCGGCGCAGTTCGTCGACGCCCTTCTGGTTCGCGGCGACCTGCGCGCGCAGGTCGGCCATGTTCTGCTCGACGTTGCGCGCCGGGTAGCGGCCGGATGCCAGCAGCGCGCGCGTCTCGGCGTCGCGCAGCACGCCGGCCGACACGAGCTGCCAGTTGTCGATCAGCACGCCTTCCTCGTCGATATGGGTCGAATCGGGCGGCATCGAGCCCGGCGTCGTGCCGCCGATGTCCGCGTGGTGGCCGCGCGAGCCGACGTAGAACAGCGGTGCGTCCGAGCCGTCCGCGAACACCGGCGTGATGACCGTCACGTCCGGCAGGTGCGTGCCGCCGTGATACGGGTCGTTCAGCATGAACACGTCGCCGTCGCGCATGCGGCCGCGGTTGCGCTCGATCACCGTGCGGATGCTTTCGCCCATCGAGCCGAGGTGCACGGGCATGTGCGGCGCGTTCGCGATCAGGTTGCCGTCGCCGTCGAAGATCGCGCACGAGAAGTCGAGCCGCTCCTTGATGTTCACCGAGTACGCGGTGTTCTGCAGCCGCAGCCCCATCTGCTCGGCGATCGACATGAACAGGTTGTTGAAGATCTCGAGCCGCACCGGGTCGGCGTCGGTGCCGAGCGAGCGGCGCGTCGGCAGCGGCGTCGTGCGCGTCAGCACGAGGTTGCCCTGCGCGGTCATCGCGGCGCGCCAGCCGGGCTCGACGACGGTCGTGCCGTTCTGCTCCGCGACGATCGCCGGGCCGTCGATCGCGTCGCCGGCGCGCAGCGTGTCGCGCACGACCAGCGCCGCGTCGTGCCACCGGCCGCCGGAATAAAAGCGCACGGCCGCGTGCGCTTGCGGCGCCGCGCCAGCCTCGCGCGGCGCGAGCGGCGCGATGTCGACCGGCGCGTCCGAGCGGCCGATCGCCTCGACCGACGCCAGTTCGGCCACCAGCGGCGTGCCGGGCATCAGGAATGCGTAGCGCTGCCGGTACGCGGCCTCGAACGCCTGCTGCATCGCGGCGACGCTGCCGGCCGGCACGTCGAGCGCCGAATCGGTGCCCTGGTAGCGCAGGTGCACGCGCCGCTCGGTCGCGATCCGCTCCGGCGCCACGCCCTGTTCGAGCAGTGCGCCGATGGCCTCGTCGGCGAGCCGGTCGAGCGCCGCGTTCAGCGCCGGCAGCGATGCGTCGGACAACACGGCTTCCACCGCGCGCTCGCGCATCGCGGTCTGGTCGGCCAGCCCCATCCCGTATGCGGACAGCACGCCCGCGAGCGGATGCGCGAACACCTGCGTCATCCCGAGCGCATCGGCCACGCCGCACGCGTGCTGGCCGCCCGCGCCGCCGAACGTCGTCAGCACGTAGCGCGACACGTCGTGGCCGCGCTGCACGGAAATCTTCTTGATCGCGTTCGCCATGCTGCCGATCGCGATTTCCAGGAAGCCTTCGGCGAGCGCCTCGGGCGTCTCGCGCCGGCCGGTCGCCGCGTGGATTTCATCGGCGAGCGCCGCGAACTTCGCGACCACGCCGTCGCGGTCGAGCGGCTGGTCCGCATGCGGGCCGAACACGCGCGGGAAATGATCGGGCTGGATCTTGCCGAGCATCACGTTGCAGTCGGTCACCGTCAGCGGGCCGCCGCGCCGGTACGCGGCCGGCCCCGGGTTCGCGCCGGCCGATTCGGGGCCGACGCGCAGCCGCGCGCCGTCGAAGCCGAGCACCGAGCCGCCGCCGGCCGCGACCGTGTGGATGCTCATCATCGGCGCGCGCATCCGCACGCCGGCCACCTGCGTCTCGAACTCGCGCTCGAATTCGCCGTTGTAGTGCGACACGTCGGTCGACGTGCCGCCCATGTCGAAACCGATCACCTGCTCGAAGCCGGCCGCGCGCGCCGCGCGCACCATCCCGACGATGCCGCCGGCCGGGCCCGACAGGATCGCGTCCTTGCCCTGGAACGCATCGGCGCGCGTGAGGCCGCCGCTGCTCTGCATGAACTGCAGGTTTACGCCCGGCATCTCGTGCGCGACCTGCTCGACGTAGCGGCGCAGGATCGGCGACAGGTACGCGTCGACCACGGTCGTATCGCCGCGCGACACCATCTTCATCAGCGGCGACACCTCGTGCGACACCGACACCTGCGTGAAGCCGATGCGGCGCGCGAGCTCGGCCAGCATCCGTTCGTGCGCGGTATGGCGGTAGCCGTGGATCAGCACGATCGCGAGCGCACGCACGCCACTGTCGAACACGCGGCGCAACGACGCTTCGGCACCCTGAACATCGAGCGGCACGACCACGTCGCCATGCGCGCCGACGCGTTCGTCGATCTCGACGACCGTCTCGTACAGCGCGTCGGGCAGCACGATGTCGAGATCGAACAGGCGCGGCCGGTTCTGGTACGCGATGCGCAGCACGTCGCGAAAGCCGCGCGTCGTGGCCAGCGCGGTGCGCTCGCCCTTGCGTTCGAGCAGCGCGTTGGTCGCGACCGTCGTGCCCATCTTCACCATGTCGACCTGCGCGGGCGTGATCGGCTCGCCGGCCGCGAGGCCGAGCAGGTGGCGGATGCCGGCCACGGCCGCGTCGCGGTACTGCTCGGGGTTCTCCGACAGCAGCTTGTGCGTGACGAGCGTGCCGTCGGGCCGCCGCGCGACGATGTCGGTGAACGTGCCGCCGCGGTCGATCCAGAATTGCCAGCGCGCGGCGTCGGAGGGAACGGAGGAAAGGTGTCGGTCAGTCATGGTGTCGGTCGATGCGTCGTTGAATCGAGGGACGAACGCCGCCGCACGGCGCGCGTCGCGCGCCGTGTCACGGGGTCGATGAAGGGGGAAGAAACACGCGGGGCGGGCCGCCCCGCCGCTGCCGTCGGTCAGGCGGCGTCGAGTTCGCGGCCGCGGGTCTCGGGCAGCGTCAGCGCGGCGACGATCACCACGCCGTAGGCGGCGACCGCGAAGATGCCGATGCTCATGCCGAGCCCGTATTGCTTGGACAGCGCGCCGATCAGGAACGGGAACAGCGCACCGATCGCGCGGCCCACGTTGTAGCAGAAACCCTGGCCGGAGCCGCGCACGCGGGTCGGGAACAGCTCGGTGAGGAACGCGCCCATCCCCGAGAAGATGCCCGATGCGAAGAAGCCGAGCGGAAAGCCGAGCCACAGCATCGACGCGTTGGTCAGGTTCAGCGACGTGTACGCGAAGGCGATCACCATCGAGCCGACCGCGAACAGGATGAAGTTCGGCTTGCGGCCGAGGCGGTCGGTCAGGTACGCGCTCGTCAGGTAGCCGACCCACGAGCCGAAGATGATCATCGCGAGATAGCCGCCGGTACCCATCACCGTGAGGTGCCGTTCGGTCTTCAGGAAGGTCGGCAGCCACGTCGTGATCGCGTAGTAGCCGCCCTGCGCGCCGGTCGTCAGCAATGCCGCGCGCAGCGTCGTCGTGATCAGCTTCGGCGCGAAGATCTCGGTGAGGCGCGGCGCGTCGGCCACCTTCGCCTGCGCGGCCTTCTCCTTCTCGTAGACGTCCGGCTCCTTCACGTAGCGGCGGATCGCGACGACCAGCAGCGCGGGCGCGAGCCCGACCAGGAACAGCGCGCGCCATGCCTGCTCGGCCGGCAGCACCGAGAACAGCAGCGCATACAGCAGCGCGCACAGCCCCCAGCCGATCGCCCAGCCCGACTGCACGAGGCCGACCGCCCTGCCGCGGTCGCGCGCGCGGATCACTTCGCCGATCAGCACCGCGCCGGCCGTCCATTCGCCGCCGAAGCCGAAGCCCATCAGCGCGCGCGCCGCGACCAGCTGGTGGTAGTTCTGCGCGAGCCCGCACAGCGCGGTGAACACCGCGAACCACAGCACCGTCAGCTGCAGCGTGCGCACGCGGCCGATCCGGTCGGACAGGATGCCGGCGATCCAGCCGCCGAGCGCCGACGCGAGCAGCGTGATCGTGCCGATGAAGCCCGCGTCGGCGAGCGAGATGCCCCAGGTCGCGACGAGCGTCGGGATCACGAACGACAGCATCTGCGTGTCCATCCCGTCGAGCATGTAGCCGACCTTGCAGCTCCAGAATGCGCGGCGCTCGCGCGGCTGCGCATCCGCGTACCACGAGAACAGGCCGCTGCGCTCGCGGCTCGCGGGCTCGGCGGCGGGCGCCGCGAGGGTCTTGCTTTCCATGGTGGTGCTCCTGTCGTGATGCGCCGTCAAATGGCTTGTGGTGCGGTATGTCGCGTACGGGGTGGCCGGCCGGTCAGAACACGGCCAGCGATGCGTTCGTGATGTCGGTCATCAGCATGTGGCCGGGCGTATGCGCGATCGCGATCGGCAGCTTCGCGTCCATCAGCGCGGTTTGCGGCGTCACGCCGCACGCCCAGAACACCGGCAGCTCGCCGTCGCGGATCGTCACCGCGTCGCCGAATTCGGGCGCGTTCAAGTCGTCGATGCCCAGTTCCCGCGGGTGGCCGATATGGATCGGCGCGCCGTGCACGCCCGGGAACCGGCTCGTGATCTGCACCGCGCGGATCGCGTCGGCGCCGCGCAGCGGCCGCATCGACACGACCAGCTGGCCGCCGAAGATCCCCGCGCGGCGGTTCGCGATCGACGTGCGGTACATCGGCACGTTGCGCCCCTCCTCGACGTGGCGCAGCCCGATCCCTTCGCGGGCCAGCATGTCCTCGAACGAGAACGAGCAGCCGATCGCAAATACGACGAAATCGTCTTGCCACAGCGCTTCGAGCGACTCGACGCGCTCGGTCAGCCGGCCGTCCCTGTAGACGTTGTAGCTCGGCACGTCGGTGCGAATGTCGAGATCCTCGCCGAGCGCGGCGATCCGGAACGCGCCCGGTTCGCCGACGCCCAGCAGCGGGCAGGCCTTCGGGTTCGCCTGGCAGAAGCGCAGGAAATCGTGCGCGTACGCATCGGGCAGGATCGCCAGGTTCGCCTGGGCAAACGGGCCGCAATGGCCGGCGGTCGGGCCGCGGAACGCGCCGCGGCGCACGGACTGGCGGAATTCGGAAGGCGTCATGATGGTCGGTCGCAGATCGGGATGGCGTGGGGATGACGGTGGTGTGTCATCGGATATGGCGAAGAATAGAAAGGAAAAAATTTTGTCGCCAACGAGTTTTTTTGCGCCTTTTGTATAGAATTTCTTAACGGATCTGCGGGTTCTCCCCGGTCCCGTTCACTTTTCGTCGCCGGCAAGCTGCGCATCCACCGCCTCGCCCGACCGCCATGAACACACGTTTTCTCGAAACCTTCGTCACGCTCGCGAAGCTGCGCAACTTCCGCACGACCGCGGCGGCGCTGCATGCGACGCCGGCCGCGATCTCGCAGCGCCTGAAGGCGCTCGAGGACGAACTGCAGACGGTACTCGTCGATCGCGACAGCCGCGCGTTCCGGCTCACGCCGAACGGCGAATACCTGCTCGGCTATGCGAAAGCCGTGGTCGAGGCGACGCAGGAACTGCAGGCCGCCGCGTCCGGCGAAAGCGCGCTGCGCGGCAAGCTGCGGCTCGGCGTGATCGAGACGGTCGTGCACAGCTGGCTGCCGCACTACATGCGGCGGCTCGCGGCCGACTATCCGCAGCTCGAGATCGACCTGACCGTCGACGTCAGCGTCGTGCTGCAGCGCCGGCTGATGGCGGGAGAACTCGACCTGATCATCCGCGTGGAAGGCAGCGACGAAGCGTCGGTCGTGTGCGACGCGCTCGCGAACTACCCGGTACGCTGGATCGCCCGCGCCGGGCTGCTGCCGAACACGCGCACCGGCCTCGCGCGGCAGGTGCTGCGCCAGCCGATCCTCACCTACGGACGCGGCACCGCGCCCCATCGCGCGCTGGAAGACATCGTCCGCACGCTCGCGCACGCGCATGGCGTGCCGCTGTCGGAGACGCGCATCACCGGATCGCCGTCGATCTCGGTGATCGTGCAGCTGGTGCGCGACGGTTTCGGCGTCGCCGCGATTCCGGTGCTGTTCGTCGATGCGCTGATCGAGCGCGGCGAAGTCGTCGAGTTGCCGCTGCAGCCGTCGCCGCCGTCGATCGTCGTGTCGATGTCGCGGCGGGCCGACGCGCCCAGGTTCGTGCACGGTGCGTCGATCGCCGCGCGCGCGGCATGTCACGAGTATTGCGAGAAGAGCACGCGGTTGCTGGTCGAAGCGCTGTGACGGCGCAGCGGTGGACGACGCACGTTCGACATCGCCGCGCGAATCGCCCACAATCGCGTTCGGCGCGTCGCCACGTCGGCCCGCGCATCGTGAATGACGGCCCGGCCATCCGCCATTCGTCGCTTCGCATGATCGTGCACAACGAGAAGGCAACATGCAGATTCGCTCCGCTTCGCCCCGCCTGAACCTCGCGCGTGTCGTGATCGTCGCGTCGTACATCGCGTCGCTGCTGCTGCCCGTCGCGGCCGAACCGCCGAATGCGGCCGGCGCGGTGAGCTGGTGGCACGGCTACACGGTGCTCGCGCTCGGCGGGCTCGCGATCCTCGACCTGCAATTCGCGTGGCTCGGCAACCCGTTGCTCGTCGTCGCGCTGCTCAGGCCGAGCCGTACCGTGTCCGCACTGCTGGCCGGGGTCGTGGTCTTTGCGCTCGGGTGGCATACGATCCCGACCGATGCGAACTACGAAACGATCCGCACGTTCGGGGCCGGGTACTACTTATGGATCGCGGCGATGGTGGGCGCCGCCGCGCTGCCGTGGATCGACGGGCGCGAACGGCAGGATGGCGTGGCGCCGAGCGTTGCGGCCGGTGCCGCGGGTGGGGCCGCGCCGACCGGCACTGGCACCGGCACTGGCACCGGCACTGGCGCAGTTGCCGGCAGCACGGCCCGATCGAATGCCGCGCGATCGTCGACCCGACAAAACGGCTGGACCGTAACGGCAACCGACACGCGCATCGAAGCGACCGACGGCACCGGGGCGATGCGCGGCATCGCGCTGTCCGACCTCGGCGCGATCGTGATCGAGACCAACGACGAGGGGCCGTTCGCGTCGGATGTCTGGTGGATTCTGTTCGAGACGAACAGGCAATTCGCCTGCGCCTTCCCGCAGGATGCAGAAGGCGCGAAGGCGGCGATCGACCGGCTGCTCGACCTGCCCGGCATCGATCACCGCAAGGTCATCGACGCGCAGACGTCGATCCAGAACGCGACGTTCCCGATCTGGGAGCGCAGGGCGAACGAGCCGGCCGCGCCGGGAGAAGCCGGCGCAGCGGCCTGACCGGCAACGCTTACGCTGACGCCCCTGCATGCGGCGGCGTCAGCTTGCCGTCGCCATACTCGCGAAGCACCTGCGAAATCACGACGCGATACCCGTCCAGCCAGCGCGCCTGCTTCGCCTTGGCTTCGAGATGCGCGGGATGCTGGATCAACTGCCGCAGCGCCGCCTCGGATTCCCAGTAGTAGACGTTCTGGATCAGGCCCGCTTCCGCGTTCTCCCACGTTTCCTCGCCGAGATAGCCGGGCGTCGCACGCGCCATGTCGGCGATCTGCCGGTCGAGCCGGTGGAATTCGTCGTCGTACTGCCCGGCACGAAAAATGAAGGTCGACGCGTACATGCCGCTCCATCCGAACGAGTGAAAGAGCGCCAAGTGTAAGGCACGCGCGGCGTGCCGCGATCGTCACGCGGCGAGCGGATCGGCGTCGACGCGATCGTCGAGCCATGCGTCGATGCGTGGCGCGTCGTCACGCATTCCAACCGCGGATGCGGGCATGGCCGCGAGCGCCCGTCGCGCCCGTTCCAGCGCCTGCGCGAAGCCGCGCAATTCGTGCGTCGCGGGCCGGTCGGCCGCCTGCCGGCGCACGAGCGCCGCTTCGATGTTCGCGCCGATCAACGCGAGCTGGGCGTCGATGAAGTCGATGCACAGCGCGCGGCAATGCGCGGAAACCGGCGCGACGGCCAGCAGGACCGGCACGATCGACACGGTCAGGTAGCCGCCCGGCGCAAGCCGCGACAGCGCATGACGCACGTCCTGCCCGCCATCGGTCAACGACGCGAACACGGCGTCGCGCCACACCGCGCGCTCGAACACGAGCGCAGCGCGATGCGCGTCGAGCGCCGCACGGTCCGCGACCTGTCCGGCCGTCACCAGCGGAATCGAGAACACCGATTCATCGGCAGACCGCACGTGCCCCGCTTCGACGATACAGTTCGCGCCCAGCCACGCCGCATCGTCGCGCCGCGCCGCGAGCACGCGGGCCTGCAACCGGTCGGGCAGCGCCGGATCGAGCGGCACCGCGCGGCAGATCGACGGCTTGTTCGCGTGCACGCCGCAGCGGCCGTCGTCGGCGAGCGCCGCGCAGCGGCCCAGCGACGGATAGTCGTAGCCTTGCAGCGTCAGCGCGAGCCATTCGCCGTTCATGCCGCCGCCGCGATGGAACAGCCGGTCCGCCAGCGCATCGGCGGCCGCGACGTCGTCCGCATCGAGCGTCTGCTCGCGCCCGCCTGCCTGCCAGCGTTCGCCCGTTCGCCGCTTCGGCACGCGGCGGAGCGTCAATGCGCCGACGAAGCGATGTCGATGCCGGAACAGTTCGCGCAACGACAGCGTCGGCGCGCTGTTGCAGCAGCGTCCGCACGCGTTGCACGCGAGCTGGTAGGTGTCTACCACGGGCGCCGCACCGAATCCTGGTAGCGCGTGAGGATGAAGCGCGCGACGTCGTCCGAGTGATACGCGGCGACGAGCTGTGCGACCCACGGCTTCGCGCGATCGGCGTCGCGCACCGTCAGCACGTTCGCATACGGCGAGCGCGCATCCTCCAGGCTGATGCTGTCGCGCGCGGGCTGCAGCCCGAAGCGGGCCGCGTCGTCGCTGTCGATCGCGACGAACGCGGCCGTATCGAGCGCCGCGTAAAGCCGGTCGCGGCGCAGCGCGACGAATTTCAGCCCGAGCCGGTTGCCGGTGACGTCGCGCAGCGTCGCATGCAGGCCGGCTTTTTCGCGCAGCGTGACCAGCGTGTCGTTCTGCAGCAGCACGAGCGCGCGCGCCATCCCGCGCCGATCGGCGGGGAGCGCGACCGTCGCGCCGGGTTGCAGTTCGTTCAGGTTCTTCAGCTTGCGCGAATAGAACGCCATCGGCAGCGTGACGGTCGGCGCGACTTCGGTCAGCGCGACGCGCTGGCGTGCGCGAGTCGCGGCCAGCTGTTGCGCATCCTCGAAACTGGCCGCGTCGATCCGCCCGTCGGCCAGTGCCGTGTCGATGCGCGACGCATCGTCGAATTCGACGACGTCGACACCGAGCCCGCGCGCGGCAGCCACCCGCTTCACTTCGTCGAGGATCTGCGCATGCACGCCGCGCGTGACGCCGACGCGCACGGCCGGTGCAGTAGCGTCGGCAGCCATCGCCGCACCATGATGCGCGATGCCGCATGCCGCCAGCAGCCACGCCGACACGAATCGCCCGATGCCCGCCGTCATGACGCGTCCCTCTGGATCGTGCGAAACCCGATATGCGACGCGCCGAGATCGGCTTCCTGCTGTTCGCGCGACGATGCGCGATAGCGCACGCAGTAATCGCGCGAGCACAGGAACGAACCGCCCTTGATGACCATCGGCGTATCGTGCCGGCGCGTCGGCGGTGCGACGGCCGCCGTGTCGCCGTTCGTGTGCGATTGATGCGGGCCCGTGTACGCGTCCTTCGTCCATTCCCACGCATTGCCGATCATGTCGTAGAGGCGAAAACCGTTCGCCGCATAGCAGCCGACGGGCGCCAATCCCGCGTGGCCATCCTCGGCCGAGTCGAGCACCGGAAACGCGCCCTGCCAGTAGTTCGCGGCCGGCTTGCCCTGCGCATCGCGCGGCGCCGCATCGAGCGATGCGTCGTCGCGGCCGGCCTTGCCCGCGTATTCCCATTCGGCCTCGGTCGGCAAATCGCGGCCGAGCCAGTGCGCATACGCGAGCGCATCGCGCTGCGTGACGAGCGTCACCGGCAGGTTGCCGAGCCCCGTCACGTCGCTGCCGGGCCCGCGCGGATGCCGCCACGACGCGCCCTTCACCCACGACCACCATGCGAGGTCGCGCGCGTTCATCTCGTCGCGCGTCGGCACATGAAACACCGCCGCGCCGCCCTGCTGCTCGGCCTCGGTCACATAGCCGGTGGCCTGCACGAACGCGGCGAACTGCGCGATCGTCACGTCGGTCTGGTCGATCCAGAAGCCGCCGACGCGCGTGCGGCCGTCGCCGACCGGACGCTCGTCCGCATAGCCGCGCGTGCTGCCGAACACGAACGCGCCGCCGCGCAGGTGCACCATCCCGGCCTTCGGATCGTCGCGCCATTTCGACGGCAGCCCCGAATAGCGTTCGCACTCGCGCTCCGAACCGAGCGGCGCAAGCGCGCGGCCGCGATTCAGGTCGTCGAACGCGCCGCCTGCCGGCGCCGCCGGGTTCGCATAGCCGGCCGCGAACGCGGCGGCGAACAGCGTGGCGGCCAGCGCCGCGCCGATCGTCCAGAAGCGGAACCGCATCGTGTCGCTCCCGCGCTCAATAGTAGCCGCGCGGACGCAGCGGCTCGACGCCGCCGACGTTGCTCATGTAGGCCTTCCACTGGTCGACGAGCGTGCCGATCACCGACGGATTCTGCGCGGACACGTCGGTCGTCTCGCCGCGATCCGACGCGAGGTCGTACAGCTGCCAGTGGCCGTCGAGCGGGCCGAGCGGCGGTTCGGTCCACAGCGCCTTCCAGCGGCCGTCGGCGCTGCGCAGATACGCCCGGCCGTACGCTTCGTCGCCGAACGGCGTCGTGTGCACTTCGCCCGTCGCCGAACCGGTGAGCACCGGCAGCAGCGACTGGCCCGTGACCGGATACACGTAGCGGTTGTTGTAGACGACCTTGCCCTTGTTCTGGTCGACGCCCGTCAGCGTGTTCACCAGCGGCGGCGCCGGCTGCGACGGCGGCGTGACGCCTGCGACCGCGAGAAACGTCGCCGTGTTGTCGGTCACGTGCGTGAACGCGCGCAGGGTCGGCAGCGGCTGCGACTGGCCCGGCAGGTGCACGATCGTCGGCGTCGACACGCCGCCTTCGCCCGAATAGCCCTTCGTGAGCCGGAACGGCGCCGCGCTCACTTCGGCCCAGCGCAGCCCGTACTGCAGGCGCTGCGCATTCTGCTTGCCGTTGTCGGTGCCCAGCGCCGAATAGGTCGGCTCCTGTGCGTTCGCGGTGTCGGTCGCGGTCGGGTCGGCGCCGGAATCGATCGGCCAGCCTTCCGCGCCGTTGTCCGACTGGAACATGATGAACGTGTTGTCGTATTCGCCGATGTCCTTCAGGTGCTGGATCAGCAGGCCGATGTTGTAGTCGAGGTTCTCGACCATCCCCGCGTAGATCTCCATGTAGCGCGCCTGCGCCTTGCGCTCGGCCGGCGACAGGCTCGACCACAGCTTGTCGACCTTGCCGGGGCCGTAGTCGCCGTAGCCGTCCGCGGCCGAATGCACCGCGTTGATGTACTTCGCGCCGGTCGTGCCGTTGTTCGCGGTCGCGGGCGAGGCGACCGTCGTCTCGGGCAGCCCGTCGAACGGCTTGAAATCGGCCGGAATCAGGCCGAGCGCCTTCTGCCGCGCGATCCGCGCGTTGCGGATCGCATCGTAGCCGGCGTCGTACACGCCCGCATATTTGTGCAGCCACGGATCGGGCACCTGCAGCGGCCAGTGCGGTGACGTGTAGGCCGCGTACGCGAAGAACGGCTTGCCGTCCTGCTTGTTCGCATCGATGTACGAGATCAGCTTCTGCGTATAGAAATCGGTCGAATAGAACACGGCCGGGCTGCCGCCCGCGCCGCCCGGCTGCCCGGGCTGGCCCGGCTGCACGTAGCGGCCGTCTTCCGTGTAGTTCGACGAGCCGGCCGGCTCGTGCGCGAAGTGGTTCGTCGCCGCGCCGCCGAGCAGCACGTAGCTGCGCTCGAAGCCCCACTGGTCGGGCGTCTGCCCGCTGCCCGTGGTACTGCCGACGATGCCCGAGCCGATGTGCCACTTGCCCGCGATGTACGTGTGATAGCCGGCGTCCTTCAGCAGTTGCGCGAACGACAGCGCGCGATCGTTCAGGTAGCCCTCGTAGCCGGGCAGCCCGCGCCGTTCGTCGGTCGGCACGCCCATCGTGCCTTCGCCGACGAGATGGTGATCGGTGCCCGACACCAGCATCGCGCGCGTGATCGCGCAGACGGTGCCCGTGTGGTGGTTCGACAGGATGCGGCCCGATGCGACGAGCGCGTCGAGGTTCGGCGTGTTGATCTCGCCGCCGAACGCATGGATGTCGGAGTAGCCGAGATCGTCGGCCATGATGTACAGGATGTTCGGGCGTTTCGCGGCCTGGGTCGGGGTGGGCGCTGGCGTGGCGCCGGCCTGCGACGGCGGCGCATCGCTGTCGACGCCGCCGCACGATGCGAGCGACACCGCGCCGGCAATCGCGGCGCAAACGACACGGAAACGAAAGGCATGCAACGGCGAAGCGGACTTTTTCATTCTTGTTGACGCTCGATCTACGGGAGCGGCGATCTTAGCGTCGCCCGCGCAGCGCCCAAAGTCGGATTCGTCACATGCTAACGGGGTGGGGGAATATGCGACGCGTATCGTCCGTCACGCGTCGCGCCGCCGTGCATCAACTGCGCCCGCCGAGGCTGCCGCCGCCGTCCACCGCCAGCACCTGCCCGGTGACGAAACCGGCTTCGTCGGACAGGAAGAACGCGGTTGCGGCCGCGACGTCGTCGGCCGTGCCGAGCCGGCGCGCGGGAATCGTCGCGAGCACCTTGCGCTCGGCTTCGCTGCCGACCGGCCGCGTCTGGCGGAACAGCTCGGTCTCGATCGGGCCGGGCGCCACCGCGTTGACGGTCACGCCGTGCTCGGCGAGTTCTAGCGCCCACGTGCGCGTGCAGCCGACCAGCGCGTTCTTCGCGGCGGAATACGCAGTGCGGTCGAGGCTGCCGAAAATCGCGCGGCTGCAGATGTTGACGATGCGCCCGTGGCCGCGCGCCTTCATCGCATCGGCAAAGTGCTGCGTGACCTGGATCGCAGCCCGCACGTTGAGATCGAACACGGTCTGCAGCGACTGGAAATCGATCTTCCCGAGCGGTTGCGGCAGCACGATGCCCGCATTGTTGACGATGCCGTCGACGTGGTGGCGTTCGCCGATCCGCGCGAGCGTCGCGGCGGTCTGTTCGATATCGGCGAGATCGCACGCGAGCAATTCGCCGGGGAAGTCGATGCCCTGCGCGTGCCGCGCGAGACCGACGACGCGATGGCCGCGTCGGGCGAGCGTGGTGCTGATCGCGAGGCCGATGCCGCGTGATGCGCCGGTGACGAGATAAGTGCGGGATGACATGCGTGTGCCCTTGGCAATGAATCCGGGGGAAACGGCGCAACGCGCCTTGTGGTCACCCGGCGCGCGCGTGCTCCGCCCGATTGTGCCGCAACGATGAGAAACGCGTACGGTCGATGCCTTCTCGTCGCGTTCGATGCGTCACCCTCACACTCGCCAGTCGCTCACCCCACCCGC